>CANBSV010000017.1 GCA_947372225.1 Burkholderiales bacterium
GCTGGCCATCTCGGCGCGCTACATTGGCGAGGCCTCTTGGCTGCGCGACTTGCAGTGCATCGCGGCCACCTTACGCACCCTGTGGACGCGCCAGCCTCCATCGTCATTCAAGCCGCTCGCCTGACGCTCGCTCACCAGGCCTTTGACCCTCATGTTCTGGCACCACCTCGATCGTTTCCTTGCTCGCTGGCGTCCGCACCGCCGCCCGCTCACGCTGCTGCTCGACGGGTTGACGATCGCAGCGTGCTGGCACGCGACTTACCTTTTTCGCCTCGGTTTCGAGCGCTGGTGGAGCGACCGACCGGCCTATGACGGCTGGGTGATGCTGGGCGTGGTGGGGGTCTATCTCGCGGTGTTCGTGATCGCTCGCGTGCCCGGGGGGATGTGGCGTTTTTCGGGGTTTGGCGAGGTGCAGCGGTTGACGATGTCGTGCGGCATGGCAGGCTTCATCAGTGCGGTGGCCGTGTTGATGATGCAGCTCTACGCGGTGCCGCGAGCGGTGCTGGCGCTGCACCCGATCGTCACGCTCATGGGGCTGTGCATGACGCGCATGGCCTACCGCATGCTCTACGAACACACGCGTGCGCGCATCACCGGCGGCCGCGACGAGGTACGCCGCGCCATCGTGATGGGCGCCGGCGAGGCCGCGCGGTTGCTGGTGGCCGGGCTGCCGCAGCAGGGCTGGACGGTGCTCGGTCTGCTCGACGACGACCCTGCCAAGCAGGGCACCCGAATCGCCAACGCGCCGGTGCTGGGCACCTTCGATGACGTGCTCAAGCCATCGGTGACGGCAGGCGCCACGCACATCATCACGGCCTTGCCCAATGCGACCGCTGCGCAGCGGCGGCGAGCCATCGAATTGGCCGCGGCGACCGGGCTGCCGCTGCTCACCGTGCCGTCGATCAGCGAACTGCAGTCGGGCACCGCGCGCATCGAGCGCATTCGCGCGGTCGAGCCCGAAGACCTGCTGGGGCGCGAGCCGGTGGTGCTCGACGAGGCCGGCATCGCCGAGCTGGTGTCGGGCAAGACGGTGCTGGTCACGGGCGCGGGCGGCTCCATCGGCAGCGAGCTGTGTCGCCAGCTCGCGCGGTACGGCCCGGCGCGGATGGTGCTCTACGAGCTGAGCGAATTCGCGCTGTACCAGATCGAGCAGCAGCTCGGCGAGCTGCACCCGGGCTTGCCGCTGGTGCGATTGATGGGCGATGTGAAGAACCTGGCGCACCTGCGCGCGACCTTCGACGCACAGCGCCCGCACCTGGTGTTTCACGCGGCGGCTTTCAAGCACGTGCCGCTGATGGAAGACGACAACGCCTGGGCCGCGCTGCACAACAACACGCTGGGCACCTATCACGCGGCGCTGGCCGCGGCTGAGTGCGGTGTGGAGCGCTTCGTGATGATCAGCACCGACAAGGCGGTCAACCCCACGAACGTGATGGGGGCGAGCAAGCGCGCTGCCGAGCGGGTGCTGTCGCACCTGGCCACACAGCATGCGGACACCGTGTTTTCGGCGGTGCGCTTTGGCAACGTGCTGGGCTCGAGCGGCAGCGTGATCCCGAAGTTCAAGGAGCAGATCGCGCGTGGCGGGCCGTTGACGGTCACGCACCCGGACATCACGCGCTACTTCATGACCATCCCCGAGGCGGTGCGGCTGGTGCTGCAGTCGGCGGTGCTGGCGCAAAGCGGGCAGGTCTATGTGCTCGACATGGGCGAGCCGGTGAAGATCGTCGAGCTGGCACGCCACCTGATCCGCCTGAGCGGCCACCGCGACAACGAGATCGGCATCGTCTTCAGCGGACTGCGTCCGGGCGAAAAGCTCTACGAAGAACTGCTGGCCGACGCCGACACCACGCAGCCCTCAGCCCACCCGAGGTTGCGCATCGCGCGGCTCAACGACGAGGCGGCTGCGGCCTGGCTGGCCGAGCTGCTGGCCTGGCTGCACACGCCGCAAGTGGGCATGTCACCGTCGGTGTGGCGCGAGCAACTGGGCCGCCTGGTGCCCGAGTACCGGGCCCGCTAGATCGGCGCCGTGGCGCTGCGCTTCAGCCGCGCAGCCGCGGCGCGGCGGCATCCTTGGCCGACAGTGCCGGCGTGATGCCATCGAGCGGCCAGGCGATCGCCAGATCGGGGTCGTCCCAGCGCACGCTGCCCTCGGACTCGGGGCGGTAGTACTCGGTGGTTTTGTAGAGGAAGTCGGCGCTGTCGCTGGTGACCAGAAAACCATGGGCCAGCCCCGGAGGGATCCACAGCTCGCGGTGGTTGTCGCCACTCAGCTCCATCCCCACCCAGCGGCCGAAGGTGGCGCTGTCCGGGCGGATGTCGACCGCCACATCGAACACGCTGCCCTGGGTCACGCGCACCAGCTTGCCTTGCGCGTGGGGTGCGCGCTGGAAGTGCAGCCCGCGCAGCACGCCTTTGGCCGAGCGAGAGTGGTTGTCCTGCACGAATTCAACCGGGTGGCCGACCGCTTCATTGAAGCTGCGCTGATGAAAGCTCTCGAAAAAAAAGCCCCTCTGATCGCCAAATACCTTGGGCTCAAGGAGCAGCACGCCTTCGATGGCCGTGGTGGTGATCTTCATCAGAACACCTGCGCCTTGACGATTTGCATCAGGTACTGGCCGTAGCCGTTCTTGAGCATGGGCTGCGCCAGCGCTTCCAGCTCGCTCGTCGTGATCCAGCCTGAGCGAAAGGCGATCTCTTCGGGGCAGGCCACCTTGAGGCCCTGGCGCTTTTCCAGTGTGGCGATGAACTGGCTGGCTTCAAGCAGGCTGTCGTGCGTGCCGGTGTCGAGCCAGGCGTAGCCGCGGCCCATGATCTCGACGCTCAGCTGGCCTTGTTCGAGGTAGCGCGCGTTGATGTCGGTGATCTCGAGCTCGCCGCGCGGGGAAGGGCGGATGTTGGCGGCGATGTCGCACACCTGCGAGTCGTAGAAATAAAGGCCGGTCACCGCATAGTTGCTTTTGGGCGCCTTGGGCTTTTCCTCGATGCTGAGAGCGCGCTTTTCAGCGTCGAAGGCGACCACGCCGTAGCGCTCGGGGTCATGCACGTGATAGGCGAACACCGAAGCCCCACTGTCGCGGGAGTTGGCCGCCTGCAGCAGCCCTTGCAGGTCGTGCCCGTGGTAGATGTTGTCGCCCAGCACCAGTGCGCTCGGTGCTGCGCCCACGAAGTCCTTGCCGAGGATGAAGGCCTGCGCCAGTCCATCGGGACTGGGTTGCACGCAGTAGCTGATGTTGATGCCCCAGCGGCTGCCGTCACCCAGCAGCGCGGAAAAGCGCGGTGTGTCCTGGGGTGTGCTGATCAGCAGGATGTCGCGGATGCCCGCGAGCATCAGCGTGCTCAGCGGGTAATAGACCATGGGTTTGTCGTAGACCGGCAGCAACTGCTTGCTGATGGCCAGCGTGGCCGGGTGCAGCCGTGTGCCGGAGCCGCCGGCCAGGACGATGCCCTTGCGTGGGGAAGTGTTCATGGGTGGTTCCGTGAGGGTCAGCCCAGCACCTCGGACAGCATGCGGTCGACGCCGCTTTGCCAGTCCGGGAGCCGCAGGCCGAAGGTGTTGCGAAGCTTGTCGGTGTCGAGCCGTGAATTGGCCGGGCGCCGCGCCGGGGTTGGAAACGCGCTGGTCGGTACCGCAGCGATGGCTTCGGGTGCCACGCGGATGGGCAGACCGCGCGCGCGGGCGTTGTCGATCACGTGTGTGGCATAGCCATGCCAGCTGGTGTGGCCTGAGGCGACCGCGTGATACGTGCCCCGCAGTTGCGGTTGCAGTGCCACGCCGCGCATGGCGTGGGCACTCAGGTCGGCGAGCAGGTCAGCCCCGGTCGGCGCGCCGATCTGGTCGTCGATGACCTTCAGGGCGTCGCGCTCCTGAGCCAGCTTGAGCATGGTTCGGGCGAAGTTGCCACCACGCGCGGCATAGACCCAGCTCGTGCGAAAGATCAGGTGCTGACAGCCGCTCGCCCGGATCAGTTCCTCGCCTTCGAGCTTGGTCGCCCCGTAAACGCCCAGCGGACCGGTGGGTGCGTCTTCGGCCCGGGCTGTGGAACCAGTGCCATCGAACACGTAGTCGGTGCTGTAGTGCATCAGCCAGGCGCCCATGGCGGCGGCTTCGCGCGCCAGCACGCCCGGTGCGCTGGCATTGATCGCGCGCGCCAGCTCGGGTTCACTTTCCGCCTTGTCGACGGCGGTGTGGGCGGCCGCATTGACGATCCAGTGCGGCGACACCGCACGCACCGTGGCCGCCAGCGATTCGGGGTTGGAAAAGTCGGCGCTGAGTTCGCGGCTGTCGGCATCGAGCGCGATCACCTCGCCCAGCGGCGCCAGTGCACGCTGCAATTCCCAGCCGACCTGCCCGTTCTTGCCGAACAGCAAGATCTTCATGGTGCGGCGTACTGGGTGGCAACCCACTCGCGGTAGGCGCCGCTTTGCACCCGGGCGACCCAGTCGGCGTGATCAAGGTACCAGCGCACCGTCTTGCGTATGCCGCTCTCGAAGGTTTCGGCAGGCTTCCAGCCGAGCTCGCGCTCGAGCTTGCGCGCGTCGATGGCATAGCGCCGGTCGTGGCCTGGCCGGTCTGTCACGTGCGTGATCAGCCGGCGGTGGCTGCCCGCCGGGTCGGGGCGCATCTCGTCGAGCAGCGCACACACCGTGTGCACGATGTCGAGGTTGGGTTTCTCGTTCCACCCGCCGATGTTGTAGGTCTCGCCGACGCGCCCGCCGGCCAGTACCACGCGGATGGCCGCGCAGTGGTCCTTGACGAACAGCCAGTCGCGGACCTGCTGGCCGTCGCCATAAACCGGCAGCGGCTTGCCGGCAAGTGCGTTGACGATCATCAGCGGGATCAATTTTTCGGGGAAGTGGAACGGGCCGTAGTTGTTGCTGCAGTTGGTGGTCAGCACCGGCAGCCCGTAGGTGTGATGCCAGGCGCGCACCAGATGATCGCTGGCCGCCTTGCTGGCCGAATACGGGCTGTTGGGCTCGTAGAGGTGCGTTTCGGTGAATGGCGCATCGTTGGCACCCAGCGAGCCGTAAACCTCGTCGGTGGACACATGATGGAAGCGGAACTGCTCGCGCTCGGACCCGGCGAGCGTGGACCAGAAGGCACGGGCGGCTTCCAGCAAGGTGAAAGTGCCCTGCACATTGGTGTGAATGAACGCGCCCGGGCCGTGGATGCTGCGATCGACGTGGCTTTCAGCCGCGAAGTGCACCACGGCACGCGGCCTGTGCGTTACAAACAACTGGTCGAGCAGCGCGCGATCGGTGATGTCGCCGTGCACGAACACGTGGCGGCTGTCGCCCTGGAGGGAACTCAGGCTTTCGAGATTGCCCGCATAGGTCAGCGCGTCGAGGTTGAGCACCGGCTCGCTGGATGCGGCCAACCAGTCGAGAACGAAGTTGGCGCCGATGAAGCCGGCTCCGCCTGTGACAAGGATCATGGGGTGCTTGCAGTGAGTGGTGGGGCGCCGCATCCACCTCGAGCGGCTCCAAATTCTAGGTGTTCGCCCTGAGCGCAGCCCAGCGACGATAATCCGAGGATGACCGAATCCCCCCGCGAAGACACTTCCCCCCATCTGTCAGCCGAGCCGGCTGAGGCACCGGTCGAGGCGCCGGTGAGTTTCGACACGCTCGCCCTCGATGCGAAGTTGCTGCGCGCGGTGGCCGATTCCGGCTACACGAAGATGACGCCGATCCAGGCCAAGGCCATCCCCATCGTGCTTGACGGACGCGACGTGATGGGCGCGGCGCAGACCGGCACGGGCAAGACGGCGGCTTTCACCTTGCCGCTGCTGCAAAAAATGCTCAGGCACGAGAACAGCAGCGCGTCGCCAGCCCGCCACCCGGTGCGCGCGCTGGTGCTGGCGCCGACCCGCGAACTCGCCGATCAGGTGGCCAACAACGTCAAGGCCTACGCCAAGCACAGCAAGCTGCGCTCGATGGTGGTGTTCGGCGGCATCGACATGAAGCCGCAAACAGCCGAGCTCAAGACCGGGGTCGAAGTGCTGATCGCCACACCGGGTCGGCTGCTCGACCACATCGAGGCGAAGAACTGCAACCTTGGCCAGGTGGAATATGTGGTGCTGGATGAAGCCGACCGCATGCTCGACATCGGCTTTTTGCCCGACCTGCAGCGCATCCTGAGTTACCTGCCCAAGCAGCGCCAGACCCTGCTTTTTTCCGCCACGTTCTCGCCCGAAATCAAGAGACTGGCCGAGAGTTACCTCCAGGATCCGATCCTGGTTGAGGTGGCGCGCCCCAACGCCACGGCCACCAACGTCGAACAGCGCTTTTTCAGCGTGGACAACGACGACAAGCGCGCCGTGGTGCTCAAGCTCATCCGGGAGCGGGCCTTGACGCAGGCCATTGTCTTCGTCAATTCCAAGCTGGGCTGTGCCCGGTTGGCCCGTTCGTTCGAGCGTGATGGCTTGCGCACCAACGCGCTGCATGGCGACAAGTCGCAAGACGAGCGCTTGAAGGCGCTCGAGGCGTTCAAGCGAGGTGAGGTGGATGTGCTCGTGTGCACCGACGTCGCTGCCCGCGGCCTCGACATCGCCGATTTGCCGGCCGTGTTCAACTTCGACGTGCCGTTCAACGCTGAGGACTACGTCCACCGCATCGGCCGCACGGGTCGCGCCGGGGCTTCGGGGCTGGCCGTCACGCTGGTTTCGCGTGACGACACCCGACTGATCTCGGACATCGAAAAGCTGATCAAGAAGAAGATCGAGCTCGAGCCGATCGAACTCGATGATGCTCGGACCCGACGCGAGCCCCGGGCAGAGCGCCCGAGGCGTGACGAGGACGACGGCGATCGCGCTCGGAGCCAGCCGGCGCCCACCGAGTCGCAGCCCGCTCCCGCGCGCAGCCACGTCGCAAGCCCTCGCAAGGCGTCCGCCGATCCTTTCTTTGATCGACCCTATGAGCCCAGTGCCACGGCAGCGCCCGTTTGGGAGGCTTCGGTGTCGTCGGCGCCGTCCAGCGCACGCATCTCCTCTCCCAACATCAAGCCCAAGCGGCGCGTGGCTGCGCTGTTCGGAGAGCGCAAAGCGGTTGAGCAAGACGAATGAGGCTCCTGTAGCCCGTGGGTTGCGGTGACGCGCTTGCGGCTCAGGAGGTGTTGCTCAGCCCAGCAGGCCAAACACCGCCGGCCGGTCGTTGGGAACGGTGATCGAGCCTGATTTCCATCCCGCCACCGTGTCCGTGTGGCTCCAGCCCTGCTCCAGCGTCAGGCCACAGCTGATCGACAACCGGGTGCCGCCACTCAGCGTGCCCAGCAAGGCGCCGAGCAACGCAGCGTTGCGGTAGGGCGTTTCGATCATCAGTTGCGTTTGGCGCGCGCGACGCGACAGCGCTTCCAACTCGCGAATGCGAGTCTGGCGTGCCGTTGCCTCGATGGGCAAATAGCCGACAAAGGCAAAACTCTGCCCATTCAATCCGCTGGCGGACAGCGCCATCAGCAATGAACTTGGACCGGACAACGCCACAACGCGCACATGAAGCTTGTGCGCCAAGGCCACCAGATCCGCACCCGGATCGGCGATGGCGGGCAGGCCCGCCTCCGAGATCAGCCCGATGTCCCGCCCAGCGAGTGCGGGAGCGAGCAGTGCCTTCAGGTTCGGCTCGGGCGCCGCCGCGCCACCTTTGGGTGGTCGCGGCAACTCGACGATGTCGACCGATTGCAACGGCTGTGCGAGGGGCACGATCTCGTTCACCCGCTTGAGAAACGCCCGGGTGGTCTTGGCGTTTTCAGCCACCCAACACGGCATCCGGGCCGCAATGCGGATCACACCCAGCGGCAGCACCTCCTGCAAATCGCCCAGGCCTGCCTCGCTCACTCCGAAATCGAGCGCGTTGGGGACCAGATACAAGGTACCGGTCATGGGTGCGTCGGTCCCAGCGGATCCAGCCCGGCCAAGCGCAACAGCGTGCAGGTGCGAATCAGCGGCAAGCCGATCAGTGCGGTGGGGTCGTCAGATTCGACCGATTGCAGCAGGGCGATGCCCAACGTCTCCGATTTGGCGCTGCCCGCGCAGTCGTAGGGGCGTTCCACTTGAAGATAACGCTCGATCTCGTCATCTCCGAGCGAACGAAAGGTGACTGTCACCCGAGCCACGTCGCTGGCGGCAAAGCCGCTCGCGACGCAGACGACTGACACGGCCGTGTGAAAAACCACCTGTCGCCCACTCATTGCGCGCAATTGCCGGACCGCGCCCGGATGATCACCCGGCTTGCCCACTGCCTCGCCGTTCAGGTCCGCGACCTGATCCGAGCCGATGACCACGGCATCGGGATGCAACTGCGCCACCGAACGAGCCTTGGCCCATGCGAGACGCTGAGCGAGGGCGCCAGGCGGCTCTGAGTCAGCAGGCGTTTCGTCCACGTCGGGCGCCGCCACGTCGAATGGCATGCGCAACCGCTCCAGCAATTCGCGGCGGTAGATCGATGTGGAGGCCAGAATCAGCCGGCGGGATGTGCGCATTCAGGTTGATTGTCCCATCGCGTGAAAGGGCGCTGGCTCGCGGGCGCGCCAGTAAACTGGGGCCCTATGGAGACCGAGAACACCGACCCGAAAAGTGTGGATATCGCCGCGCTGGCCCGCCGAGGCGGCTGCGTATCGGGGTCGGCGAGCCTTGCGGAACTCGTGAGGCTGAGTGAGGAAGCGCATCCCGAGGCCAAGCCTGGCGCCGACGATCTCTATCGCTGGCGGGCCACAGGAGAGAACCGCGCGACGCGCGCGGGCGGATCGGAAACATGGCTGCACCTCGAGGCCGATGCTTGTTTGTCGCTTGTGTGCCAACGCTGCTTGAAAGCAGTGGAGACGGCGTTGCGTGTAGAACGAAGCTTTCGTTTCGTCGCTGATGAGCAACAGGCGCAGGCCATCGATGCTGAGATCGAAGAGGACGTGCTGGTACTGTCGCGCTCGTTCGACGTGACCGAACTGGTCGAGGACGAGTGCCTTTTGGCCTTGCCACTTGTGCCTCGGCACGATGTGTGTCCCCAGCCTCTGGCTGTCGCACCCGATCCTGTCGGGTCTGAGGACAGGCCGAACCCGTTTCGGGTTCTGGGTGAACTCAAGCTCCGGCACAAACCTTCGCCGAACTGAAGCGTCGCCTGATACACTCGCAAACCTTTTTGGCAGTGACCGGTCCCGCGTTTTGGCTGGATCGTCGTGTTGCCAGCGTCCCGCAGGTCTCCTTCGAGCCTGTCTTGCGACGCCACACCAACGTTCGCGGAGAAACTCATGGCCGTTCAACAAAACAAGAAGTCGCCTTCCAAGCGCGGCATGCATCGCTCACACAATGCTCTTACCACCCCTGGTACCGCGATTGAGCCCACCACTGGCGAGTTGCATCTGCGTCACCACATCAGCCCCACGGGCTTTTATCGTGGGCGTAAGGTGTTCAAGACCAAGGCAGACGCCTGAGTTCTTGACGCTGCCATGATCGCCAGCGCCGCCCCTGCGGCCGCGCATCAGGCGACACTCGTTGCCCCAGACGGCCCGGTTCCTGCCACCCAGCAATGCCGGGCTTTTTCGTTTGGTTCCTGCCGCCCATCGGCTTGAACGGGTTGCGATGATTTCCAACGACCAGAAACTGAAGGACGGCCCCCTTGTCGGGCGGGTGCGCGTGGCCGTCGATTGCATGGGCGGAGACCACGGCCCGTCCGTGGTGCTGCCTGCCTGCGAGGCGTTTCTTTCCAGCCACCCAGACGCCGAGTTGATTCTGGTCGGGCGTCTCGATGCCATGAAGTCAGCCGGCCATTGGCTGCGTTGCCGGCTGCTTGAGGCCTCTGAAGTCGTGGAAATGGACGATTCGATCGAAATTGCGCTCCGGCGCAAGAAGCAATCGTCGATGCGCTTGGCCATCGAGCTGGTGAAGCCGGGAGAGGCGGGAGTGTCTGCGGCAGATGTGTGCGTTTCCGCTGGAAACACCGGTGCTTTGATGGCTGTGTCTCGGTACGTGCTGAAGACCATCGATGGAATTGACAGGCCTGCGATATCAGGCCTATTGCCCAACCTGAAGGGAGGTCACACCACGGTGCTTGACCTGGGTGCCAATGTCGATTGCACCGCAGCCCATTTGCTGCAGTTTGCCTTGATGGGCAGCGCGCTGGTTTCAGCTGTTGAAGGCAAGTCGCAGCCTAGCGTGGGACTTTTGAATATCGGCGAGGAAGCCATCAAAGGCAGCGAGGTTATCAAGCAGGCTGGCGAGTTGTTGCGCGCGGCTGCTGCGAACGGGCACTTGAATTTCTACGGCAATGTTGAAGGCAACGACATGTTCAAGGGCACGGTCGACATCGTCGTGTGTGATGGATTCGTTGGCAACGTGGCTCTGAAGGCGGCCGAGGGGCTGGCGACTCTTTTTTCGACTTCGATCAAGCAGGAGTTCAATCGAGGGCTCGTGGCTCGACTGTGTGGTCTGGCTGCGCGGCCAGTCTTGCAGCGATTCAAGACGCGCGTTGACTACCGCCAATACAACGGCGCAGCGCTGTTGGGGCTGCGTGGGCTGGTTTTCAAAAGCCATGGCTCGGCAGATGCATCCGGATTCGAGCACGCACTGAACCGCGCTTATGATGCCGCGCGGCAAGGTCTGCTTGCCAAAGCCCACGAGCGAATTTGCGAAACGTTGCAGGCGATGCCTGTGACCGGCGCTGTTGAACCCTCAAAGATAAGCGCCACACAACCAGTCGCATGAACGACCCCGCAACAACGCCCACTGCATCCTTGCCCCGCTACTCGCGCATTGCCGGCACCGGCGGTTACCTGCCTACCAACTGCGTCACCAACGCCCAGTTGGCCGACCGATTGGCTGCTGGCGGCATCGAGACGTCTGACGAGTGGATCACCGAGCGCACCGGTATCAGGTCACGCTTTTTTGCGGCTGAAGGTGAACTGTGCAGTGATCTGGCGGTGGCCGCGGCTCAAAGGGCGATCGAGTCTGCGGGTGGGGGTGGGTTGTCAATCGACCTCATCATCGTGGCCACTTCGACGCCCGACATGGTCTTTCCGTCAACCGCGTGCATCGTTCAGCACAAGCTGGGGCTGGCAGGATGCCCGGCTTTTGACGTGCAGGCGGTTTGTTCCGGTTTCGTGTACGCGCTGACGGTTGCAGATTCGATGATTCGCACGGGCGCTGCTTCTCGGGCCCTGGTGATCGGTTCGGAGGTGTTCTCTCGTCTGCTTGACTTCAGCGATCGAACCACCTGCGTGCTGTTCGGTGATGGTGCCGGTGCAGTGGTCCTCGAGGCGAGCGATGAGCCCGGCATCTTGGCCAGCGAATTGCACGCCGATGGCCGTCATGTGGGAATCCTTTGCACGCCAGGCCGGGTGTCGGGCGGGGCGCTTTGTGGCGATGCCACCTTGAAAATGGACGGTCAGGCCGTGTTCAAACTGGCAGTGACCGTTCTCGAAGATGTGGCGCGCGCGGTGCTGGAAAAGGCCGGGCGCACGGAGTCGGACATCGACTGGCTCATTCCTCATCAGGCCAATATCCGGATCATGCAAAGCACGGCGCGCAAGTTGAAGTTGCCGATGGACAAGGTGATCGTCACCGTCGCCGAGCATGGCAACACCTCCGCAGCTTCGATCCCCCTGGCGCTGGACGTGGCGGTGCGCAGCGGCCAGATCGTTCGAGGCGACACGGTGATGCTCGAGGGCGTCGGAGGTGGCTTCACCTGGGGTGCTCTGTTGCTTGACTACTGAGCCCGCAGCAATCGGGCCGGCTCGTGAACCAAAAGACTTTGCAATGACAACCTTCGCGTTTGTTTTCCCGGGACAAGGCTCTCAGTCCGTCGGTATGCTCGACGGTTGGGGCGACCACCCGGCGGTGCGCCATACGCTGGCTGAAGCCTCCGAATCTCTGGCATGCGACATAGGCAGATTGGTGCGCGAGGGCCCCAAGGATCAGCTTGACCTGACGACCAACACGCAGCCCGTGATGCTCACTGCTGCAATCGCCTGTTACCGGGCTTGGATCGCAGAAACCGAGTTGACTCCGGCGGTACTGGCCGGCCACTCTCTGGGCGAATACAGCGCTCTGGTCGCTGCAGGCTCTTTGACGTTGGCCGATGCTCTTCCCCTGGTGCGGTTCCGTGCGCAGGCGATGCAGGAAGCGGTACCCGTAGGGGCCGGTGCCATGGCCGCTGTTCTGGGGCTCGACCCAGAAGCGGTGAGCACCTGTTGCGCCGAGGTTGCCTCCGCCAGTGGTGAGGTGGTCGAGGCCGCCAATTTCAATGACCCGAAGCAAACCGTGATTTCCGGCTCGCGAGCGGGTGTCGAACTGGCCAGCGAAAGGCTCAAGGCAGTTGGGGCCAAACGCGTTCTCCCGCTGCCTGTGTCGGCGCCCTTCCACTGCTCGCTGATGAAGCCAGCCGCAGAGCGACTCAAGGGCAAGCTGGCATCCGTGGGGCTCAAGCCGCCGGCCATACCCGTGCTCAACAACATCGATGTGCGCGCCGAGGATGACCCGGCGCGTATTCGCGACGCTTTGTACCGTCAGGCGTTCGGCCCCGTTCGTTGGAGCGAAACCATCCGCTGCGTTCGCGTCATGGGCGTTTCGCACTTGATCGAATGCGGACCGGGAAAGGTGCTCGCCGGGATGATGAAACGAATCGACGCTGAAGTGATCTCCGGGGCGGTCTTTGACCCGGCCTCCCTGCTTGAGACGAGGAGTCTGCTCCCATGACAACCGCACAGATTACCTCCTGTGAGGTCGCACTCGTGACTGGTGCATCGCGTGGCATCGGACGCGCCATCGCGCTGGAACTCGCCCGCCGCGGTCTGATCGTTATCGGTACAGCGACCACCGAGGCTGGTGCTCGCGCCATTGATGAGGCTTTGGCCGGCTTCGCCGGCTGCCGTGGGGCGTGTCTTGACGTCAACGACGCTGCCGGGATCGACTCCATTTTCGACGCCATCCTCAAAGAGCATGGTGCCCTTCATGTGCTTGTGAACAACGCAGGCATCACGCGCGACAACCTTGCCATGCGGATGAAAGATGCCGACTGGGATGCCGTGATCGACACCAACCTCACGGCGGTTTTCCGTCTGAGTCGCGCCGCCATCCGGCCCATGATCAAGCAAAGGAAAGGCCGTATCGTCAACATCACCTCGGTGGTGGGCGCGAGCGGCAATGCCGGCCAGGCCAACTACGCCGCGGCCAAGGCCGGAGTGGCTGGACTGACCCGGTCGTTGGCACGTGAACTTGGCAGCCGTGGGATTACCGTGAACTGCGTCGCCCCTGGGTTCATCGCCACCGACATGACCGATGCGCTTGGCGACGCCCAAAAAGCAGCGCTCCTGAACCAAATCCCATTGGGACGCCTTGGCAGCGTGGAAGATGTGGCACAGGCAGTGGCATTCCTTGCGTCGGCCGATGCCGCCTACATCACGGGAACAGAGTTGCATGTCAACGGCGGCATGTTCATGAACTGACGCGTTTGTTTTCTATACATCAATTCACCGGACCTGCCCGGCCGGTTGAAGGGCGCACCAAGTCAGCGAATCGACGCGGTGCAACCTTTAGAATCCTGGGCTGTTTCAGACAACACTCCTGGAGGAGTCATGAGCGATATCGAATCCCGTGTCAAGAAGATCGTTGCCGAGCAACTCGGCGTGCCCGAATCCGACGTGTCCAATGAAAAGGCATTCGTCGCCGATCTGGGTGCAGACTCGCTTGACACTGTGGAACTGGTGATGGCCCTCGAGGATGAGTTCGGCATCGAGATCCCCGACGAAGAGGCCGAGAAGATCACCACGGTGCAGTTGGCCATTGACTACGCCGTGAAGCACCAAAAAGCTTGATCCACGACGACTTCGGAATGCATGCTCATCGGCTTGACGCCGGCCATCAATCCACGGGAAACCGCGTATTTTTTGAGGTGCGCTGGTGAGTCGCAGGCGAGTGGTCGTCACAGGCATGGGGCTGATCAGCCCGGTGGGCAACAGCCTCGATGAGGCTTGGGCCAATCTGGTGTCGGGCCGCACCGGAATTGCCAACATCACCCGTTTTGACGCGACTGATTTCGCCTGCAGGTTTGCAGGCGAGGTGAAGAACTTCAATGTCGAGGATTACTTCCCCTCCAAGGAAGCCCGACACATGGACGTTTTCATGCAGTACGGCATGGCGGCATCGATTCAGGCCGTGAGGGATTCCGGGCTGAAGACCAATGCCGAGTTGACCGAAGAGCAGGCAGAGCGAATCGGATGTCTGGTCGGTTCGGGAATCGGCGGTTTGCCCTTGATCGAAGATACCCACGCCGAGTTGGTGGCGCGCGGGCCGCGCCGTGTGTCACCCTTCTTTGTACCGGCCTCGATCATCAACATGATCTCCGGGCACTTGTCGATCAAGTTTGGTTTTCAGGGGCCTAATTTGGCGATCGTGACCGCGTGCACGACCGGTCTTCACTGCATTGGCCAAGCCGGTCGTCTGATCGAGTACGGGGATGTCGATGTCATGGTGGCCGGCGGTGCCGAATCCACGGTGTCTCCTTTAGGGGTGGGCGGCTTTGCCGCCGCGCGTGCGTTGTCGACGCGCAATGACGATCCGACCACTGCCTCGCGTCCCTGGGACAGGGACCGAGACGGTTTCGTGCTCGGCGAAGGCTCGGGGGTCATGGTGCTTGAGGAGTACGAGCACGCCAAACGGCGCGGTGCCAAGATTTACGCTGAACTGGTCGGATTCGGCATGGGCGCTGACGCGTACCACATGACTGCTCCCAGTGTGGACGGCCCCAAGCGAGCCATGCGTGCGGCTCTGCGTAATGCCCAGATCGATGCGGATCAAGTCCAGTATCTCAACGCGCACGGCACGTCGACCCCGCTGGGGGATGTCAACGAAACCAACGCCATCAAGCTTGCGTTTGGCGATCACGCCCGCCGACTGGTGGTGAACTCCACCAAGTCAATGACAGGCCACCTTTTGGGCGGCGCAGGTGGCATCGAGTCCGTATTCACGGCCTTGTCGGTGCTCCATCAGATTTCCCCGCCGACGATCAACATCTTCAACCAGGATCCGGACTGTGATCTTGACTACTGTGCCAACACGGCGCGCGAGATGAAGATCGATTACGCGGCCAAAAACAATTTCGGCTTCGGCGGCACCAACGGCACCCTCGTCTTCAAGAGAGTTTGACGAGGGACTCTCGCGCATCGCATGCGGGCAGCTCCACCCCTTCTAGCGAGCGTCGAGCGCTTCGATTTCTGGAATGCGCTGCTGGCAATTTTGGGCGGTCTCGTTGTGCTGGTCGGTTGCGTCTGGTGGGGCGGTGACCACGCTGAGACGCCGATGTGGGTTGAGTGGTTGGTCGGGTTTTCGGCAGCCGCGTCGGTCCTGGGCTTGGGGGCCAGTCTCAGGAGGCGTCCAGTTTTTCTTCGCTGGGATTCACAGCACTGGTACTGCTCACAGCCGTACCCCACGGATCGGGAAGATGGGCCTTGGCGATTGAGCGTGCCGATCGATTTGGGGGACTTTATGTTGCTGAGACTCGAATCGCTCGACGACAGTCGCCCAGCAACCTCGAGGTGGTTGCCTGTGCAACGACTGACCCCTCCGGCCGACTGGCATGCCTTGCGCTGTGCCGTCGAATCAAGTCGCGCTGAGTGCGCGTTCATTCCCGTCGCCGCCCGGCACACTCCAATTGACTGAACCTGCGCCGTCCCTCGATGCCGATGCGCCTTTGATCGAGCGCGTCAAGCAAGGCGATGTCAAGGCCTTCGAGATGTTGGTGGTCAAGTACCAGCGCCGTATCGAGCGGCTCATCGGCCGCATGGTGCGGGACGTCGATCTGGTGCCTGACATCGCTCAGGAGACCTTCATCCGCGCCTACCGTGCGATCCCGCAGTTCAGGGGCGATAGCGCTTTCTACACATGGCTGTACCGCATCGCCGTCAACACCGCGAAGAAGACGTTGGGTGACTTGAAGCGCGATCTTCTGGTGACCGAATCTGCGCGCGCGTCTTCCGACGACGACGATGAAACTTCTCGCACCGAGAACGAGTCAACTGACGGGGAGACGCCCGAATCTTTGCTGGCCAGCAAAGAGATTGCGACGACAGTGAACTCTGCGATCGAGGCGCTGTCAGACGATCTGCGCCAAGCGATCACCCTGCGTGAGATCGAGGGCTTGAGTTACGAGGAGATTGCCGAGTTGATGGGTTGTCCGATCGGCACGGTGCGATCCAGGATTTTTCGGGCCCGAGAGGCGATAGCCGTGCGGTTGCGGCCTTTGCTGGGTACCCGGGCAGGCGAGCGTTGGTAGTGGCGCCCCCGTGGTTTTTGGGGCTGGGTGTCGTTCATCGAGGTGGGGTGGTTGCATGACTGATCAAGCAGATTTCGACGCCGATTCAGGCAGCCTCAGGCGGCAGGACTTGTCGGCGCTGGCTGACGGTGAGTTGGCGGGTGAGGGGGTTCGCCGCTTGTGTCTGACATGGCGCGACGATCCTGAAATGCGTGAGACCTGGCACGCTTACAACGTCATTGGCGATGTCATGCGATCGGAGGACTTGGCCTCATCCATTGCGCGGGACGAGCGCTTCCTTGCCGGTTTGCGTGCACGATTGGCCGACGAGCCGGTCGTGCTGGCGCCCCAAGCCGCGCCACCGCGCATCGACCATGTCGCAGGCGCAGCGTTCGCGCCGGCTGGTGGGCGCCGCGCCAACGGGCGAAACTGGATGGCGCCCGTTGCAGTGGCCGCCGGATTTGTGATGGTGGTTGGCTCGATGGTTGTCGTGACGCGAGCCCCCGCGCCAAGCGTCACCGAATCTGCCCGGTCGTCCCTGACGAGCCCCGCGCCCGTGGCCGTAGCGGTGGACTCGCACGGCCGCGTTGCGTCGTCGCCCGAGTTCGTCGCGACCGGTGAGGTGATCCGCGACCCTCAGCTGGACCGGTATCTGCTCGCCCACAAGCAGTTTTCGGGTGGCGGTGCGGTGGGTGCGCCCTCAGCATTTCTTCGCAATGCGGCAACTGAAGTTCCAGCTCGCTGACGCCATGAAATTGTGCACGTGCCTGCGATGGCTGGCTTCGTCGGTCGTGTTGTGCGCGTTGGCGTTGACTCTCGGCCAGGCCCACGCCGAGCCTGCGGCCTCCATCGAACCCCGCGAGGTTCGGGACTGGCTGATGCGTGTCCACAACGCTGCCCACCAGCGCAACTTCCAGGGTACTTTCGTCATCAGCGCTGCGGGTGTGGTCTCGAGTGCCCGAATTGCCCACTTCTTCGAGGGGGGCGAGCAATTCGAGTGGATCGAGCCACTTGACGGGCAGACGCGACACGTACTCCGGCACAACAGCGAGGTGCACACCGTGTGGCCTCTGAGCAGGGTGGCGTTGGTCGAACAGCGCGATGTGGTGACCTCGTTCCCATCGCTTTTGCTCGGCGTTGACGATCGGATTACCGAGTGGTACGACGCTCAGGTCCAAGCGCCCGAGCGCGCGGCCGGCCGCGATGCCAATGTGTTGCTGCTCAAGCCACGCGATGAATTTCGTTACGGCCATCGGCTGTGGTCGGATCGGCAAACTGGCCTGCTGCTGCGCGCCGACGTTCTCAATGAACGCGGCGAGGTGCTCGAGATCTCTGCTTTCACCGATGTACTGATTGGTGTGCGATCCCGCCCCGAGTCGGTATTGCAGCCGATGCGAACGCCGGCGGGCTACCGTGTGATCAAGCTGCAAATGCAACCCACCCAACTCGAGACGGAGGGGTGGGAGATGCGCAAGATCGTTGCCGGCTTCAAGCCCCTGAATTGTTTTCGAAGGCCTCTGGGCGCTGCCATGAGCTCCGATGCCAAAAGCTCTGTGACGACCGCGGTGCATGCGGTGTTCTCAGACGGAATCACCTATGTGTCGGTGTTCATCGAGCCCTATGACGAAGACAGGCACTTGCGTCCGATGCTGGCCTCAGAGGGCGCCACGCAAACCTTGATGAGTCGCCGGGGCGACTTCTGGCTCACCGTCGTTGGTGATGTGCCAGCCGTCACCCTGCGCGCTTTTACCCTCGCGCTCGAGCGCAAGAAGTAGCCCTGCTCACTCGAGAATTTTTCCCCTGGCAAGAGAAATCAACATGCAGACTCAAAAACACATCGCCATTTCGCCGCGCCTTTCGAGCCGTCCGGTCTTCGGTGTACCCGAACGAGTCCAAACGGGGTTGGTCGCCTTGTTGTTGGCCCTGTGCATGTGGCTGATCGCTCCCGCGCCTTCGCTCGCACAGACGTTGCCGGACTTTTCTGCCCTCGTAGAGAGCGTCGGCCCGTCGGTGGTGAACATTCGAACGACAGAAAAAGTGCGCGCCCCCCGCGGCAACGGTTCTCCCGAATTCGACGAAGACATGCTCGAGTTCTTCAAGCGCTTCGGCATGCCCATCCCCAATCAACCGCAAAACCCCCGCCGCGCGCCGGCACCACGCTCGCCGCAGCCCGATGGAGAGTCGCAGCAGCGCGGTGTGGGCTCCGGCTTCATCCTGAACGCCGACGGCTTCGTGATGACCAATGCCCATGTGATCGAGGGCGCGGACGAGGTGTTCGTCACGCTCACCGACAAGCGCGAATTCAAGGCCCGGGTCATCGGCGCGGACAAGCGCACCGACGTGGCCATCGTCAAGATCGAGGCCAACGGCCTGCCCTCCGTCCGGCTGGGTGATGTGAGCCGATTGAAGGTGGGCGAGTGGGTTATCGCCATCGGGTCGCCATTCGGCCTCGAAAACACGGTCACCGCGGGCATCGTCAGCGCGAAGGCGAGAGACACCGGAGACTTCCTGCCGTTCATCCAGACCGATGTGGCGATCAACCCAGGCAACTCAGGTGGCCCGTTGATCAACATGCGTGGCGAGGTCGTCGGAATCAACTCACAGATTTACAGCCGATCTGGGGGTTTCATGGGCATTTCTTTTGCGATTCCCATCGATGAAGCCACGCGGGTGTCTGACCAACTCAGGTCCAGCGGGCGCGTGATTCGTGGGCGCATTGGCGTACAGATCGATCAGGTGACCAAGGAGGTTGCAGAGTCGATCGGTCTGGGCAAGCCCAGCGGTGCGCTGGTGCGAAGCGTCGAGTCTGGGGGGCCGGCGGACAAGGCGGGCGTAGAACCTGGAGACATCATCACCAAGTTCGATGGCCGGGCGATCGACAAGGCCGGGGACCTGCCGCGAATCGTGGGCAGTGTGAAACCGGGTACCAAGTCCACGGTTCAGGTGTTTCGCCGGGGCAGCAGCCGCGAACTGGGCGTGACCGTGGTTGAGTTGGAGTCTGATCGTGCCGCCGCTCAGTCAGAGCGGGGCGGAGCCAAGGCACCTCCAGTGGTCAGCCTGTTGGGCTTGGCGGTCTCTGACCTGAATGAGGCGCAAAGACGCGAATTGAAGGTCAAGAGTGGTGTGAAAGTCGAGACCGCCGAAGGAGTCGCTGCGCGGGCGGGGATTCGTGAGGGCGATGTGATCCTCTCCATCGACAACACGGAAATTGGCAGTTCCAAGCAGTTTGAATCGGTGGTTGCCAAGCTCGACAAGGACAAACCTGTGACCGCACTGATCAAGCGCGGCGATTGGGTCAACTACATCGTGATCCGTCCAGCGCGCTGAAGACGTTCGCCAAGGACGGCCGGCACAGTGTTTGGAAGTCCTGTGCACAACCTGTGCGCAGGACTTCTTGAAAGCTGTTCAGCGGCCATGAGCCCGGGCCGAACGGGGTGGTCTGTCTTGGGCTTTTGGCTACAATGAAACCCCAACAAGCAGTTGCCAAACGTTTTTGTTGGAAGGCGCGTCAATCGTTCGACGTGCCTTTTTTTTAGGTTCAGCGCCGCACGCAAGTCGTCGCGACGTTGCAACTGAGGAGCACTCGCCACAACGGCTTTCCCGTTGAGTCTTTGGCGAACTGGCTCACACGAATTGAACGCGGCAGATCATGGATCACATCCGAAATTTTTCCATCATCGCCCACATTGATCACGGCAAGTCGACGCTGGCAGACCGCCTGATCCAGCGCTGTGGCGGTTTGAGCGATCGCGAAATGGAAGCGCAGGTGCTCGACTCGATGGACATCGAGCGCGAGCGAGGTATCACCATCAAGGCTCAGACGGCGGCGCTCACCTATGTGGCACGCGATGGTCAGACGTACTACCTCAACCTGATCGACACGCCCGGGCACGTCGACTTTTCGTATGAGGTGAGCCGGTCTTTGTCGGCCTGCGAGGGTGCGCTGCTGGTGGTTGACGCGAGTCAGGGTGTCGAGGCGCAAACGGTGGCCAATTGCTACACCGCGCTCGAGTTGGGTGTAGACGTCGTGCCCGTGCTCAACAAGATGGATCTGCCGCAAGCCGATCCCGAGCGGGCCAAGGAGGAAATTGAGGACGTCATCGGAATCGACGCCAGCGAGGCAATCCCGTGCAGCGCCAAGACGGGCTTGGGCATCGATGACATCCTCGAAGCGGTCATCTCGCGCATCCCGCCGCCCAAGGGGCAGCCTGATGCTCCGCTGCGCGCCATGATCGTCGACTCGTGGTTCGACAACTACGTGGGCGTGGTGATGCTCGTGCGCGTGGTCGACGGCGAGCTGCGGCGCGGAGAGCGCTTCAAGATGATGGCGACGAACACCGTTTATGCCGCAGAAAACTTGGGAGTGTTCACGCCCAAGTCGATGCCGCGCCAGGCGCTGCATGCAGGTGAGGTGGGCTTTGTCATCGCCGGCATCAAGGAGCTGCAAGCGGCCAAGGTCGGCGACACCATCACGATCGAAAAGAAGTTGCCCAACAACCGAGGTCCCGCAAGTGAGGCATTGCCCGGCTTCAAGGAAATCCAGCCGCAGGTCTTCGCCGGGCTTTATCCGACCGAGGCCAGCGAGTACGACCAGCTGCGCGACGCGCTTGAAAAGCTCAAGCTCAACGACTCGTCGTTGCGCTACGAGCCTGAGGTGAGCCAGGCACTGGGTTTTGGATTTCGCTGCGGATTTCTCGGCCTGTTGCACATGGAAATCGTCCAGGAGCGGCTCGAGCGTGAGTTCGACCAGGACCTCATCACGACCGCACCCAGCGTGGTCTACGAGGTTGAGCTCGGCAGCAAGGAGGTGATCCAGGTCGACAACCCGTCCAAGATGCCCGACCTCGGTCGAATCTCGGAGATTCGCGAGCCGATCGTCACCGTGCATCTGTACATGCCGCAGGACTACGTCGGTCCGGTCATGACGCTGGCCAATCAGAAACGAGGCAACCAGCTCAACATGGCCTACCACGGTCGCCAGGTCATGCTCACCTACGAGATGCCGCTTGCCGAGATCGTGCTCGACTTCTTTGACAAGCTCAAAAGCGTGTCGCGAGGTTATGCGTCGATGGATTACGAGTTCAAGGAATACCGGGCGTCCGACGTGGTCAAGGTCGACATCTTGCTCAATGGCGACAAGGTCGACGCACTGTCGATCATCGTGCACCGGGCCCAGAGCCAGTTCCGCAGCCGTGCCGTGGTGGCCAAGATGCGTGAGCTGATTTCCCGGCAGCAGTACGACGTCGCGATTCAGGCCGCCATCGGGGCCAACATCATTGCGCGTGAGACAATCAAAGCCCTCCGCAAGAACGTGATCGCCAAGTGTTACGGCGGCGATGTCTCGCGCAAACGCAAGCTGCTGGACAAGCAGAAAGCGGGCAAAAAGCGCATGAAGCAGATCGGTTCGGTGGAAGTGCCCCAAGAGGCCTTCCTGGCCATTCTCCAGGTGGAAGATTGATGAGCAAGTTGACCGGTGTGCTCTACGCCTGCCTGATTGTTTTTCTGGGTGGTTGGTTCCTGGGCGAGTGGAGCGGCAACTTCTCGGCACTGCTGCTGTTGCTGACGCTGGTCACGATGGCTTACTGGCTGCTGGAGCGCTATCACTTTGCACCCAAGCGTGCCGCGACGGTCGCCACGCTTGAAGTTCAAGCCGATGCAAGGCGCCGTCAATTGGCTGACCAGGGCATCACGCGGGTCGATGAAGATTTCGGACCTGCGCGTGCAGCGCTGTTGGCGCAGCCTTGGTGGTTGGACTGGACGGCGGGACTGTTCCCGGTGATCCTGGCCGTGTTTCTGCTGCGCTCGTTCCTGTTCGAACCGTTCAAGATCCCCTCGGGTTCGATGATCCCGACGCTGCTGGTGGGGGACCTGATCCTCGTGAACAAGTTTCACTACGGGTTGAGGCTGCCCGTCATCAACAAGAAGATCATTCCCATCCATGACCCGCAGCGCGGCGATGTGATGGTGTTTCGCTACCCGAAAGACACCCGCATCGACTACATCAAACGGGTGGTCGGTGTGCCAGGCGACGAGGTGTCCTACCGGCATCAGCAGCTGTACCTCAATGGTGTGCTGGTGCCGACCCAGGCGGTGCCTGACTTCTACAACGAGGACAGCTTGCGCTATTCAGCCCAGTTCACTGAAGACCTCGGCACGCTCACTCACAACATCCTGGTCGACCGTTCGCGGGAGATGTTCTTGCGCCAGATCGCGCCATTCCCTTTCAGTGAGAACTGCCGTTACTCCATCGAGGGCATCACCTGCAAGGTGCCGTCCGGCCACTATTTCATGATGGGCGACAACCGGGACAACTCCGAAGACTCTCGGTTCTGGGGTTTTGTGCCTGACGAGAACATCGTCGGCAAGGCCTTTTTCGTGTGGATGAATTTCGGTAATCTAAAACGCATCGGTGCGTTCCAGTGAGTTGCCGCAGCGAGCACAATGGGGCGGGTCTTGCGATTAATTTCCTTTTGAGTTGTGGAGCATGAAGCCATGACAGCTGAGCGATTGAAGGGGTACCGCGGTCAGCGCGGCGTTTCGCTGTTCGGCATGTTGTTCTGGGCCATCGTGCTTGGGTTTGTGGCGCTGCTGGGCATGCGTGTGCTGCCCACGGTCAATGAGTTCTTCACCGTCAAAAGGGCCGTCAACAAGGCGGCTTTGGAAGGCGGCAATACCGTCGCCGGGATACGCGCTGCCTTTGAGAGGCAAAAGGATGTGGAGTACTCGATCCAGTCGATCACCTCCAAAGATCTCGACATCACCAAGGAAAACGACCGTGTTGTGGTGCGTTTTGCCTACGACAAGGAGATCGAGGTGATGAGTCCGGTGTTCCTTTTGATCAAGTACGAAGGGCGCTCTCCCTGACACTCCAGAGCACGCCCGCCCGGCTCGATCGCGCCTCCATGGACTCTCGCATTCAAGCGCTGCAACAACACCTGGGGTACTCGTTTGAAGATCCGGCGTTGTTGGCGCTGGCAGTGACCCATCGAAGTTTCAGTGCAGATCACAACGAGCGGCTCGAGTTTTTGGGCGATGCGGTACTCAGCCTCGCGGTGTCCAGCCTGCTGTTCGAGAGGTTCGCCGGTTGCGACGAAGGAGATTTGACGCGAGTTCGTGCTCACCTCGTGCGCGAAGACAGCCTGCACAAGGTGGCCCTGCTCCACGGTTTTCCCGAGTCGGTTCGGCTCAGTGAAGGCGAGGCGCGCGGCGGCGGAGCCCAGCGCGCGTCCATCCTGGCCGATGCGCTCGAAGCCGTGATCGGGGCAACCTTTGTCGATGGTGGATTTGCCGCCGCGCGTGCGCTGGTGGACCGTCTGTTCGGTGATGTGATCAACTCCACCGACATCGGCAGCTGGACCAAGGACGCCAAAACAGAGTTGCAGGAACTGCTGCAGGCTCGTCGTCTGCCGGTGCCGAGCTACCGAATCAGCGCCACGCGCGGGCAGGCCCACGCACAGACCTTCGAGGTCGAGTGCGAGGTGCCGGCGCTGAGTCTGAAACACAGTGGCGAGGGGCGCTCGCGCCGTCTTGCCGAACAGGAAGCCGCCCGTCGCATGCTCGACGTGCTCAAGGCGACCGACAAGCCGGGCGGCACCTTGCGCACCTGATGCTCTTTGACAGACTGCCTTTCCGAGGTCCCTCCATGAATGTTGCCCATGACCGACGCTGACGTCACTCCCGCTGGCCAAGAGCCCGCTGCGCAGCGCTGTGGACTTGTGGCCATCGTCGGGCGGCCCAACGTGGGAAAGAGCACCTTGCTCAACGCACTGGTCGGCCAGAAGGTCAGCATCACCTCCAGCAAGGCACAGACCACACGGCACCGGATCACCGGCATCCGGACCACTGGCGTGGCGCAGTTTGTGTTCGTAGACACCCCGGGGTTTCAAACGCGACACGCTGCCGCCTTGAACCGCACGCTCAACAAAACGGTGCACAGCGTGCTGGCTGACGTCGATGTGGTTCTATTCGTGGTCGAGGCGGGGCGCTTCGGTTTGGACGATGCCAAGGTGCTGTCACTGATGCCCTCGGGCGAATATGCCAAACCGGTATTCCTGATCGCCAACAAGCTCGATGCGGTTCACCGCCGGGCCGAACTCGCGCCCTGGCTCAAGGGCATGCAGGACCGCCACGCCTTCGCCGAGTTCGTGCCGCTGTCCGCGAAGAAGGATGCGGATGTGCAACGGTTGCTCGGCATCGTCGAGCCCTACCTGCCCACGCAACCCTGGTTCTACGAGGAAGACGCGCTGACCGACCGCAGCGACCGCTTCCTGGCCAGCGAAATCATCCGCGAGAAACTGTTCAGACTGATGGGTGACGAGTTGCCCTACACCTCGACGGTGGTCATCGACAAGTACGAGGAAGAAGGCGGGTTGCGCCGCATCGCCGCGAGCATCGTGGTCGAGCGTGACGCCCACAAGGGCATGGTCATCGGTGGCAATGGCGAGCGCCTCAAGCGCATCGGCAGCGAGGCACGTCAGGAGCTTGAAAAGCTCATGGACGCCAAGGTGTTTCTGGAGATCTGGGTCAAGGTGCGTTCCGGCTGGGCCGACGACGAGGAGCATTTGCGCAGCTATGGCTACGAGTGAGCGCCCGCCAGCCGCGCTTGTGCGGCCTGACTGATCTCGCGCGGTGGCCACTTCCCGCCGTCCCGCGTCGGTGCTCACGGCCTATGTGCTGCACCGCTACGACTGGAGCGAATCCAGCCTGATCCTCGATGTGTTCACGCGCGAACAGGGGCGCCTGGTTGTCGCGGCGAAGGGGGCCAAGCGGCCTTACTCGCAACTGCGCTCCGTGCTGCTGCCGTTTCAGCGCCTGCACATCGCGCTGGGTCGCGCACCGAAGGCCGAGGCACTGGAAGGCGCCGGCTCCGTGCGCGAGGTGCAAACCCTGCGCAGCGCCGAGTGGGCTGGTGGCGCCGCGATGCTCACCGGCGCGGCGCTTTTCAGCGGCTTTTATCTCAACGAGCTGTTGATGAAGCTGCTGGCCCGCCACGATGCCCATGATCAGCTGTTCGACGCCTATGCCGCCACGCTGCCGGCGCTGGCGGGTCGGGACGAAGCGTCCGTGCAATCGGCGTTGCGCGCCTTCGAGATCACGCTGCTGTTGCAAACGGGCGTGCTGCCCGATTTGAGTCAGGTCACGACCACGCTCGAATCTCTGGCCGCCGACACGCGCTATGCGGTGCTGCCCGAGGCCGGTGTGGCAAAGGCACGCCCGGGCGAGCCGGGGCTGCCCGGTTCCGCCTTGATCGGTGTGCAGGCCGCGCTGCTGCACGGCAGCCTGCATGCGGTGGCACACGCGTGCTCGGCGAACCTGCCCGAGTGGCGACACGCCCTGCGCGGGTTGCTTCACTATCATCTCGGCGGCCCGGCGCTGCGCACCCGCAAGGTGATGCTCGAGTTGCAGGGCCTGTCGACTCCGGGCCACCCCGCCCCCGCACCATGAACCCATTGCTCACCACCGGACTCGATGCGCACCGAGGCCACACCGCGTTGTCGGTCAACCTCAACAAGGTGGCGCTGCTGCGCAACCAGCGCACGCTGGGCATTCCCAGCGTCACCCGCGCGGCCACGCTGTCCCTCGAAGCCGGAGCGCAGGGCATCACGGTGCACCCTCGACCCGACGAACGCCACATCCGCGCCCACGATGTGTTCGATCTCGCTGCGCTGATGCAGGACTGGCCACAGGCCGAGTTCAACGTCGAAGGAAATCCGCTGCACAACCTGATGGACTTCATCCGTCAACTCAAGCGACAGGGCCTGCCGCTGCACCAGTGCACCTTCGTGCCCGACGGGGTGGAGCAGTCCACCTCCGACCACGGCTGGCAGCTGCTGCACGATGCCGTCGCGCTTCGACCCCTGATCGCCGAGGCGCAGTCGATGGGCGTGCGCGTGAGCGTGTTCATGGATCCCGTGCCGCAGGCCATGGGCGCGGTGCGCGAGTTGGGCGCCGAGCGCGTCGAGCTCTACACAGAGACCTACGCGAGCGCCCACGGCAGCGCCGGACTGCCCGCCGTGCTGGCGGGTTTCACCGCCACCGCCGAAGCCTGCCTGCGTGAGGGCCTGCAGATCAATGCCGGCCACGACCTCAACCGCGACAACCTGACCGATTTTTTGCGCGCGGTGCCCGGCGTGCAGGAGGTGTCGATCGGTCATGCGCTGATCGCCGATGCGCTCGAGCTGGGCTTGAGCGAAACGGTGCGTGACTACCTGCGCTGCATCCACCGCGCCGCGGGTGCAGCCGAAGGCGCTCGGTGATCTACGGCATCGGCACTGACATCTGCGACCTGCGCCGCATCGCCGCCACGCTTGAACGGCGCGGCGAGCGCTTTGCCGAAAAGGTGCTCGGCCCGCAGGAGATGGCGGTCTTTCGGGCGCGGCGTGCGCGTGTCGAAGCCCGGGGTGTCAGTTATCTGGGCACGCGCTTTTCGGCCAAGGAAGCCTTCTCCAAGGCGATCGGTCTGGGCTTGCACACGCCCATGGCCTGGCGCGACTGCGAAATCCTCAACCTGCCCAGCGGCCAGCCGCACATCTGCCTGCACGGCGCGCTGGCCGTGTGGTTCGATGAGCGCCGGCTGCGCGCGCAGGTGAGCCTCACCGACGAAACCGACTACGCCACCAGCTTCGTGGTGGTTGAAAGCCTGCCATGACAAAAACCACATCGACCGCCGCTCGCAAGCGTGCCAAACCGGCGGCACCCGTTGCCAGCTTGCACGCCCCGGTGGTGCTCGACATCGAAGGCCTCGGCCTCAACGCGGCCGACCGGCGCCGGCTGCGGCATCCACTGACTGGCGGGCTGATCCTGTTCGCGCGCAACTGGCAAGACCGCCACCAGCTCACCGAACTCACTGCCGACATCAAGTCGATCCGGCCCGACGTTCTGGTGTGCGTCGATCATGAAGGCGGGCGGGTGCAGCGCTTTCGCACCGATGGATTCACCCATCTGCCGCCCATGCGCCGGCTGGGCGAGCAGTGGATGAAAGATCCGCTGGGTGCCACCGACGCTGCCACCGCGAGCGGCTTCGTGCTGGCCAGCGAGCTGCGCGCGTGTGGCGTGGACATGAGCTTCACGCCCGTGCTCGACCTCGACTTCGGCGCCAGCAGCGTGATCGGCGACCGCGCGTTTCACCGCGACGCGCGGGTTGTCACGATGCTCGCCAAGAGTCTGATGCACGGCTTGCTGCGCGCGGGCATGGCCAACTGCGGCAAGCATTTCCCCGGGCATGGTTTCGTGAAGGCCGATAGCCACCTCGAGATCCCGATCGACAAGCGCTCGCTCAAGGCGATCCTGGCCGACGATGCGCGGCCGTATGAGTGGCTGAGCACCAGCTTGTCCAGCGTGATGCCCGCGCACGTGGTGTACCCGAAGGTCGATGCCCATCCGGCGGGCTTTTCGCCACGCTGGCTGAAAGACATCTTGCGGCTGCAACTGGGCTTCACCGGTGCGGTGTTCAGCGACGACCTGAGCATGGCTGGCGCCCGCCGCATCGCCGGTGTCGAGGTCAGCTACACCGATGCGGCCGAAGTTGCGCTCAACGCAGGCTGCGATCTGGTGCTGCTGTGCAACCAGTCCGGCGATGGTGGTGCCGCGGTCGATGGATTGCTCGACGGCCTGCTCGCCTCGCAGGCGCTCGGCCGCTGGCACGCCGACGGGGACAGCGAGCTGCGCCGAGTGGCCCTGCTGCCGCAAACGCAGCCCCTGACCTGGGATCAGCTGATGCACGACTCCGCCTACCAGCGCGCGCTCGAGCGGCTGCCCTGAGCGAGCAGCGCGTCTCCCCCCGGCGGGCACGATGAAAAACGGCGCACCGAGGTGCGCCGTTTTCGTTGTCGAGCCGGTCGTTCGGCTCAGAGGGTCAGACTCAGGCGGACGGTTTGTCTGCCTCGAACGGCAGGGTCACCTGAGACAGGTCCTTGCGCGTTTCAACCATCACCAGCGGACTGTTGTCGACCGGTGCGGTCGGCTTGATCACGCGTGGCACGTGCTCTGGCTTGGGCTCGTTGGCCATGGCTTCTTGCGCCGCGCGGATCTTGTCGGCGTCGGAGTTCACCCACTGCAGACCCGCTGTTTCGGCCACCGCCACCAAGGCGTCGGTTTGTAGAACGAACGGTGCAACGGCTGCGACCATTGGTGCAGCCACCACAGCGGGTGCCGCCACTGGCGCGGGCGCCTCGATGGCAACCGGTGGAACCACAGCCACGGGCGCTGTTTCCACGGCCACCGGCGGTTCCGCCACCACAGCGGCAGGTGCTGCCACCACATCAACCACCGGGGCCTCAGCCAAGGGTGCAGTCACCGCAGTGGTTTCCACGACTTCAGCGGCCACGATGGAGGTGACCGGCCGCACGGCCGGTGCCGCTTCGGCCGTATCGCTCAGGGGTGCAGCGCTCTGTGCGGCGGTGTCCACAGTGGACTCGCCATCGGTGCGAGGCTCGCCACGCTCGCCCCGACCGCGTCCGCCACGGCTGCGGCGGCGCCCATCGCGCTCACCACCTTCAGCAACTTCCGGTGACGGTGCGGCTTGCATGGTGACGCCGTCTTCGCTGGTGATGGGCAGGTCGTTGGCGTGTTCGCCCTCACCATCGGCTGGACGGTCGGCGTTGCGGTCACGCCCACCACGTCCACCACGACGGCGGCGTCGGCCGCCTTCACGCACTTCGCCGCCTTCAGCCGCTTCTGCGCCTTCGGCCGCGGGGGCCAGCAGGTTGCCTTCGGCATCGAGTTCGGCAGCAGGCAGGCCGTTTTCTTCGGTCACCGCCTCAGCGCTGGGGCCGCTTCGGGCATCGCGTTCCGCACGGTCGCCACGACCGCGGCCACCGCGGCCGCCGCGCGAGCGGCGGTTCTCGTCGGCGCCTTCGGTACCGGCTTCGCTGCGTGGCTCGGTGCGGGCAGGGCGGTCGTCACGGGCGATGCCCGTGTCGGCTGCGGCCATCTCGTCGGTGCGTTCGGTGCGCGGGCCGCGGCCCGGGCGGCCGTCACGTCGTTCGCCGCCGCGGCCTTCGGGACGCGCTTCACCAGTGCGCTCGGGCTTCTTGCCATCGCGACCATCGCGACCGCCCCGGCCACCACGACCGCCGCGACCGTTGCGGTCACCGCGGCCGGTGTCGGCTGCAGGCGCCGTCGATCCGCCGTTCGTTGACGGTGCAGCCGCCGGCGCTGCTGCAGGCGTGCTGCCCGAGAACAGGCGTCCCAGCCAGCCGAAAAAGCCACCCGATGCAGCGGGTACGGCCACCGGAGCGGCCACGGCCACAGGCACCGGAGCGGGTTTGGGCGCCGGTGCCGGCGCAGGCGTCTCAGGCAGCACGCCCTTGACCACGGGTTCCTGCTTGGGCGCGGTCTTTTCGCGGCGGGTGACCCCGGTTTCCTCGGAGGCCTCTTCGATCATCGTGTAGCTGGCTTGCAGGTTTTCCAGCCGTGGATCGTCGTGGCGCAAACGTTCGAGCCGGTAGTTCGGGGTGTCGAGGTTCTTGTTGGGCACCAGCAGCACGGTCACGCGCTGCTTGAGTTCGATCTTGGTGATTTCGGTGCGCTTTTCGTTGAGCAGGAAGCTGGTCACTTCCACCGGCACTTGCACGTGCACGGCGGCGGTGTTTTCCTTCATCGACTCTTCCTGGACCATGCGCAGGATCTGCAGCGCGCTGGATTCGGTGTCGCGGATGTGGCCGGTGCCGTTGCAGCGCGGGCAGGTGATGTGGCTGCCTTCGCTGAGCGCCGGGCGCAGGCGCTGACGGCTGAGTTCGAGCAGACCGAACTTGCTGATCGCGCTGACCTGCACGCGGGCACGGTCGGGACGCAGCGCCTCGCGCAGCCGGGTTTCGACCTCGCGGCGGTTCTTCGACTCGTCCATGTCGATGAAGTCGACCACGATCAGGCCGCCCAGATCGCGCAAGCGCATCTGGCGGGCGATTTCATCGGCTGCTTCGAGGTTGGTACGGGTGGCGGTTTCTTCGATGTCGCTGCCGCGGGTGGAGCGTGCGGAGTTGACGTCCACCGACACCAGCGCTTCGGTGTGGTCGATCACGATCGCGCCGCCCGAAGGCAGGTTGACCGTGCGCGAGAACGCCGTTTCGATCTGGTGCTCGATCTGGAAGCGGCTGAACAGCGGCGCGTCATCGCGGTAGCGCTTGACCTTCGGTGCCATCTCCGGCATCACGTGGGCCATGAACTGCTGGGCCTGCTCGTAGATGTCGTCCGTGTCGATGAGGATTTCACCGACGTCGGCGGTGAAGTAGTCGCGGATTGCACGGATCACCAGCGACGATTCCTGATAGATCAGGAACGCGCCCTTGCCCGCCTTGGAAGCGCCGTCGATGGCGTCCCACAGCTTGAGCATGTAGTTCAGGTCCCACTGCAGCTCGGGCGCGGTGCGTCCGATGCCGGCGGTGCGGGCGATCAGGCTCATGCCCTTGGGGTACTCAAGCTGGTCGAGGTTTTCCTTGAGCTCTTCACGGTCCTCGCCCTCGACACGCCGGCTGACGCCGCCGCCGCGAGGGTTGTTGGGCATGAGCACCAGGTAGCGGCCGGCGAGGCTGACCATGGTCGTCAGGGCGGCGCCCTTGTTGCCGCGTTCTTCCTTGTCAACTTGCACCAGCAGCGAGTCGCCTTCGCGGATGGCGTCCTGGATGCGCGCGGTGCGCACGTCAACGCCTTCACGGAAGTAGTTGCGCGAGATTTCCTTGAACGGCAGGAAGCCGTGGCGGTCCTCGCCGTAGTCGACAAAGCAGGCTTCGAGCGAGGGCTCGACGCGGGTGACTACCGCTTTGTAGATGTTGCCTTTGCGCTGTTCGCGCCCTTCGATCTCAGTCTCGAAATCGAGAAGTTTTTGGCCATCGACGATGGCCAGGCGACGCTCTTCGGGCTGCGTCGCATTGATCAACATGCGTTTCATGTGTGCTCCTGTACCGCGACCGGTGGGTCGGCGGATCCGTCAACATGCCGACACCGTGCAACGGTGTCAGCTCATCGATGCACGAGAAGTGCCGGTGGAGCCCAAAAGGAATCGCCCTGGACTGCACCTGCCCGACCGTGACGGTCGGCGGCGCAGCGTTGGCGCTTGCGTGGTCGTGGTGGCGGCGGAGCCCAAGGCCTTGGCGCTGGCCCCAGCACCGCGAGGGTGTGAGGGCTGGCCGGGCCGGGCGAGTGTCTACGGGCAACATCCCGGTCGCGCGGCTGAGACGACGGCCGACGGTCGCACAAGGCACCGTGGTGGTCTGACTCAGATGGAGCGAGGGGGGTGTGGAAGACGACATCCGCGTGGTCACTGGACGCGGGCAACAGCTGAGGCGCAGACGACCGTAAAGCGGGACTGCTGCACCGGTCTGTCACCGGAAAACCTTGGTTGAATCCGAAGTGGAACTTCGGGGGCTCGATTGACGATTTCTCTGCCGCCATCAACCGTGGGCTGCCGGGACTCTTGGGGTCGGGGCCCGCCGCACGCTGAGAGCGTTGCATCACCTGGGGGCCGAAACTTGCGCTGCGGCCATCACGTCTCGCTGCAAGTGCGCGAGTAAACTCAAGAAAATCAAATACTTACAGCGCAAACGTGGTGCAACCGATTATAGGGGCCAAAAGGCCCCGGACGACCACGACGACGAGCCCGCCAGCCGCAAAATCCGCCCCTGCGGCCGTCCTCAGGGTGAGTGTGGATGAAGGCTCCGAAGGCCAGCGGCTCGACAACTTCCTGATCCGGCTGCTCAAGGGCGTGCCCAAGACGCACGTCTACCGTGTGATCCGCTCGGGCGAGGTGCGCGTGAACAAGGGCCGGGCCTCGGCCGACACCCGGCTGGCACTCGGTGACGAGGTGCGCGTGCCGCCGGTGCGCACCGCGCCGAGCGCGGCCGAGCGCGGCGAGGCCCCGGCGCCGGCACGCGAGTTTCCGGTGGTGTTCGAAGACGAGCACCTGATCGCCATCGACAAGCCGGCCGGTGTGGCGGTGCACGGCGGCAGCGGCGTGAGCTTCGGGGTGATCGAGCAACTGCGCCAGGCGCGGCCGGGTGCCAAGTTTCTCGAACTCGTGCACCGGCTCGACAAGGAAACCTCGGGGCTGCTGCTGATCGCCAAGAAGCGCTCGGCGCTGCTCGCGATGCAGGATCAGTTTCGCCAGCACACCGGCCAAAAGACCATCGCCAAGACCTACAGCGCCTTGGTGCTGGGTCGTTGGCCGGCGTCCAAGAAGGTCATCGACGTGGCGCTGCACAAGTACCTGTCGGCCGACGGCGAGCGCCGCGTGCGTGCGGTCGATGCCGACGACGTCGATGGCCGGCGCTCGATCACGCTGGTGCGGGTGCTGAAGTCGTTTGCGGGCTACAGCTTGCTCGACGTCACCATCAAGACCGGACGCACCCACCAGATCCGTGTGCATCTGCTGCACGAGGGTCACGCGATCGCAGGTGACGACAAGTACGGTGATTTTCCGGCCAACCGGGCACTGGCCCGAGGCGAGGCGGTGCCGGGAGCGCGGTTTGATCGCATGTTTCTGCACGCCCGGCGGCTGCAGTTCCAGCACCCTGTGAGCGGTGAGGTCATCGAGCTGCTCGCGCCGCTGCCGCCAGAATGTCTGGCCTTGCTGCATCAACTGAATAGAGCTTCCGTCGAGCCCGACGCCATGCCGACATGACCCGAGCCACCAATTTCGACCTGATCGTCTTCGACTGGGACGGCACGTTGTTCGATTCGACCGCGCTGATCGCGCGCTGCATCCAGGCGGCCTGCGCCGATCTGGATCAGACCGTGCCCAGCCTGCGCGACGCCAGCTACGTCATCGGCATGGGCCTGGCCGAAGCGCTGCAGCACGCCGCACCGGCGCTGCCCGCGCACCGTTACCCGGAGCTGGCTGAGCGCTACCGCCATCACTATCTGGCGCGCAACGGCGAGTTGACCCTGTTCGACGGGGCGCTGCGTATGCTCACGTCCCTCAAGAGCCGCGGGTACCAACTGGGCGTGGCCACCGGCAAGTCGCGGCGCGGCCTCGACGAGGTGCTGCGCAGCGTGCAGTTGCGGGGCATGTTCGATGCCACCCGAACTGCGGACGAGACCCGCTCCAAGCCGCATCCACAGATGCTCGAGGAACTGATGGACGTGTTGGGCACGGTGCCCGAACGCACCTTGATGGTCGGTGACACCACACACGATCTGCAGTTGGCACTGAACGCCGGAACGCCTCGGGTGGGCGTGAGCTACGGTGCGCACGATCACGAGACCTTTGCCGAGCTCGAGCCGCTCTTCGTGGCGCACTCGGTGCCTGAACTCGACGCCTGGCTGGCTGAGCATGGCTGAGCCGGTCTTCGAGCCTGTGCGCCTGTGCGCATCCGACGAACTCGTCGAGCGCGGTGATGCCGTGGTGTTCGACGTGATGCAGTGGCGCGACAAGACCACCGCCTTCGTCATGCGCTTCGAGGGCGAGGTGGTCGCCTACTTGAACCGCTGCGTGCACGTCCCCACCGAGATGGATTGGCAGGAAGGCAAGTTCCTGGACTCCGACCGCGAGTTCATCCTGTGCTCGATCCATGGTGCCAGTTACAACCCGCGTGACGGACGTTGCGCGGGCGGGCCATGCGGGCGCGGGCGGCTCACCGCGCTGCGTGTCGAGGAGCGTGATCAGCAGGTCTATTGGTATCCTTCCCCGGATACTCAACCCGCCCCCGTGACCTGAGCGTTGCGCGGCCCTCGTGCCGACGAAAGCCATTGATGAGCCCCGAAAACGATCAGTCACCACGCCCTTCATCCGAGCGCAGCGGCTGGGACCGCGCCGCCGAGGAATTTGCCCGGGTCTATGCCCAGGATCGCCGCAGCGAGCGGCGCTGGCGCTTGGTCACCCGCGGCCTGTGGCTGTCGGCGCTGATCGGCGTGGCCTGGACGGCGTATGGCGATCACATCCACCCCACACCGCCGAGCAGCCCCCACACCGCGCTGATCGAGGTGCGCGGCGAGATCGCGTCCGACACCGAAGCCAGCGCCGAAAACCTGCTGCCTGCGCTCAAGGATGCTTTCGAGGACGACGGGGCGCAAGCCGTGGTGTTGCGCATCAATTCGCCGGGCGGCAGCCCGGTGCAAGCCGGGATCGTCTATGACGAGATCAAGCGCCTCAAGGAAATCCACCACAAGAAGGTCTACGCCGTGGTGGAGGAGGTGTGCGCGTCCGGCGCGTACTACATCGCCGTTGCGGCCGATGAGATCTACACCGACAAGGCGAGTGTGGTGGGCTCGATCGGCGTGCTGATGGATGGCTTTGGCTTCACCGGTGCGATGGACAAGCTCGGCATCGAGCGGCGGCTGCTGACAGCCGGTACCAACAAGGGCATCGGCGATCCGTTTTCGCCGCTCAGCGAGCGTCAGCGCGCCTACCTGCAAGCCACGCTCGACCAGATTCACCAGCAGTTCATCGCGGTGGTCAAGGAAGGCCGTGGCGAGCGCCTGAAGGAAACACCCGACACCTTCACCGGCTTGTTCTGGAACGGCGAGGAAGCCATCAAGCTCGGTCTGGCCGATCACCTGGGCAGCCTGGATTACGTGGCCCGCGAGGTGGTCCACGCCGAAGACGTCATCGACTACACGCCGAAGGAAAACCTGGCCGAGCGATTCGCCAAGCGCTTTGGCGCGTCGATCGGTGCGGGCGCCGTGCGCGCGCTGCACAGCGTGGGCACGGTCCGCTGACCGGCCGAGCCGGCCTCAGGCGAGGGCGGCGTTGAGCATGCCCTTGGCCTCGATGAAGCTCACCACCTCGGCGAGACCCTGACGCGTCTTGAGGTTGGTCATCACGAACGGGCGCAGCCCTTGCGGGCCGCTGCGCATGCGGATCGTGTCGGCGCGCATCACTTCGAGGTCGGCGCCCACGTGCGGCGCCAGATCGGTCTTGTTGATGACGAACAGGTCGCTCTTGGTGATGCCCGGCCCACCCTTGCGCGGAATCTTCTCGCCGGCGGCGACGTCGATCACGTAGATCGTCAGGTCGCTGAGTTCGGGGCTGAAGGTGGCGGCCAGGTTGTCGCCGCCGGACTCGATGAACACCACGTCGGCATCGGGGAACTTCTCGAGCATGCGGTCGACCGCCTCGAGGTTGATCGAGGCGTCTTCGCGGATCGCCGTGTGCGGGCAGCCGCCCGTTTCCACGCCCATGATCCGGTCAGCGCTCAGCGCCCCGGCCACCGTGAGCAAGCGCTGGTCTTCCTTGGTGTAGATGTCGTTGGTCACCACCACCAGGTCGTAGTGGTCGCGCATCGTCTTGCACAGCATCTCGACGAGGGTGGTCTTGCCCGAGCCGACCGGCCCGCCCACGCCCACGCGCAGCGGCGGCAGTTTCTTGGTGCGGTGGGCGATGTGGTGCAGTGAGCTCATGGCGGCGTCCCGGGGCTGAAAGGTGGATCGTGTGTAGGGCTGAAAGTGCGGCTGCAATCAGGAGCGAAACAGCCGCGAATACTGGGTTTCGTGTTGCGCAGACAGGATGGCCAGCATCGGCGTGCAGACCTGGCGTTCGTCGGGGCCCAACCGCAAGGCGGCGTCGACACAGTCCGGAATGGCTGCGGACAGAGCGCTCAGGATGCGCTGGCCGGCCGATTGACCCAGCGGCACCGACTTCAGTGCGGCTTGCACCATGTTCTCGGCCCAGCCGAAGGCGAATGCCAGCAGCGATTCGCGCACCGGGGCGTTGCACTGCGCAGCGGCCAGTGCGAAGGCCACCGGCCACGTCGGCGCCGGGCGCAGGCTGGCCAGCAGCGCCAGCGCGTCGGCCTGGGTCGTGT
>CANBSV010000018.1 GCA_947372225.1 Burkholderiales bacterium
CAGTTCGGGTGTGGCGTCTTCACCGTGCTGACGGGCTACATCAGCCACCATGGCATCGATCGACTGACCTGCGACGGCCGGCGCCACGTCGGTGCCCAGCAGCTTGTCGACCAGCCGTGCGGCCACGCGGTCCACGGCCATGCCGTCGCCCAGCATCATGGCTGGCAGCTTCACGCCGAAGCGCTGCTCGAGCCCGAGCGCGAGTTCCACGGCCATCAGCGAATCCATGCCCTGATCGTGCAGCGAGCGCGCGGTATCGACGCGCTCGACCCCGATGCACAGCACCCGCGCGACTTCCTGGGCGACCATCTCGCGCACCAGGCTGATGACTTCAGCCGCGGACTTGCCCGCGATCAGCGTGTGCACATCGATGCGATCGCTGACGGCTGACGGGCCGGCGCGGTGGGTGCGATTGAGATGCCCGAAGCGCGCGCTGTGCGCCGACGGCAGCACCCGCGCGAGCACCGCCCAATCGAAGTTGGCGACGGCGCACGGGGCACCCGATCCGGCCAGCAGATCATCGAGCTGGCCCAGCGCTCGAGCGCTCAAGAGTGGCGCGGCGCCCAGGCGCTGGCCCAGGCTGTCCTTGACCCCCGCATGTCGGCTCAGGTAGCCCGCATCGCCGATCGGACCCCACGCCACGCAGGTGGCGGGCAAGCCCATGCCGCGGCGCAGTTCGCTCAGCCCTTCGAGCCCGGCGTTGGCGGACACGTAGTTGGCCTGGCCCGGGTTGCCGATGTGGGTGGTGACCGACGAATACACCACGAAGTGATCGATGGGAATGTCGAGTGTGAGGTTGTGCAGATGCCAGGCGCCGAGCAGCTTGGGACGCAGCACGGCTTGCATGCGGTGGGCATCGAGCTGAGAGATGAGCGCGTCGTCGAACACCGCGGCCGCATGGAGCACGCCCTTGAGCGGCGGCATCTTGTGGCGCATGCGCGTGATGACCGTGCCCAGCGCGTCGGGGTTGGCGATGTCGCAGCCCACTGCCCACACGTTCACGCCGCGCGCCTTGAGTTCGGCCACCGCTGACGCAGCACCGGGCGTGTCCAGGCCGCGCCGTCCGAGCAGCACCAGGTGGCGCACGCCGCGATCGACCAGCCAACGCGCAGATTCCAGCCCGAAGCCGGCCAGGCCGCCGCTGACCAGCCAGGTGCTGTTGTCATCAAAGCGGGCCACGGGCTTGGCCGGCACCGCGGGCTCGCAACGCGGCACCGCAGGCGCCATCGACACCACGACCTTGCCGATGTGGCGGGCCTGCTGCATGGTGCGAAACGCATCGACCACGCGAGCGGCCGGGAACGCGCGGCATGGCAGGGGCGACAGCACGCCTTCGCGCAGCAGCGCCATCACCTCGCGGAACATGCGCGCGGCCAGCGCGGGGCGCCCGGTGAGCAGTTGATCGGCGTCGATGCCGAAGTAGCTGATGTTGTCCTTGAACGGGCGCAGGCCCACCGGGGTGTTTTCGAAAAAATCGCGCTTGCCCAGTTCGAGGAAGCGGCCGAACGGCTTGAGCACGCGCAGGTTGCGACGGATGGCTTCACCGGCCAGCGAGTTGAGCACCACGTCGACGCCCTCGCCTGCGGTGGCCGCCAGCAACTCGTCGGCAAAGCCCAGGCTGCGCGAGTCGAACACATGGTCGGCGCCCAGCAGACGCACGAAGTCGCGCTTCTCCTCGCTGCCGGCGGTGGCGAAGACCTCGGCGCCGAGATGCCGCGCCAGCTGAATGGCAGCGATGCCCACGCCACCGGCACCACCGTGGATGAGCACGCGCTCGCCAGACTGCAGGTCGGCCAGGTGCTTGAGCGAGTGATAAACCGTGAAGAACACCGTGGGCACGGTGGCCGCGGCCTCGAACGACCAGCCCGGCGGCATGGCCACCACCGCGTCGTCGCGCGTGACCACGTGGCTGGAAAAACAGGCCGAGCCAAAGCCCATGACCGCATCGCCGGGCAGGTGATCCTTGACGCGGGGGCCCACGCGAGAGACCACTCCGGCCATTTCCAGACCGAGGCTGGCGCCGGCAAAGCCGTTTTCGACCGCCTCATCGGGCAGCAGGCCCATGAGGTACATCACGTCGCGGAAATTCAGGCCCACCGCTTGCGGGCGGACCTCGATCTCATGGTCTTGCAGCGGCCGCTCGGGATCGCTCAGCCACACCAGGTTGCGCAACTGCCCGGGCACGCGGAAGTCGAGCCGGGAGCGCACGGGCAGATCGACGGAAGCGGCATCTCCAGACCACACGTTCAGCTCGGGCTGTGGCTGCAACGACAGGCTGTAGCGCGCCCCGGGAGCCAGCACCACCTCGTTGCAGCCGTCGGGCTGCAGCAGCTCCTGCGCGAGGCGCGCCATCGATGGCGGCGCGTCGAGATCGCAGGCGATGTCGATCAGCGTGCAGGCCATCTCGGGATGCTCGTTCATGACCACGCGGCCCAGGCCCCACACAGCGCATTGCATCGGCTGAGGCTCGGCGGGCCACGTCGCATCGGCCACCAGCGCACCACCCCGGGTGATGACCCACAGCCGCGGCGAGCGGGCTTCTTGCGCCATGGACTGCACCTGCTGCAGCAAGGCCACCGGGGTGGCGAGCCCATCGTCGAGCGCCCCACCCCAACCCAGCAGATGGACCACATGGTCGAAACCAGTGAGGCTGGGCGCCGCGGGCCCGTTCGCATCGCCAGCCACCACGGTGACCTGTTGCGCCCAGGACTCGAGGTGACGGCGCAGTTGCGAAGCACATGCTGCCGAGTCACCATCGGCCAGCAGCAGCCAGCCCGCAGGTGGCAGCGCAGCCGGGTTGATCGCATCATGCAGCGGCTTGCGCGCGAGCAGCAGGTAGGCGCCGGCGCACAACTGCTCGGCCGCGGGCTCGCAGGCCTGTTCGATCGCCTCGAAGCCCGCATCGGCGAGCGCGCCTTGCCAGGCCGCAGGCGAAAGCAGAGACGACAGCGGCTGATCGGCGCCGCCGTGCCACCAGGCCGGATCGAGCCCGTGCAGGAAGTCGGCGCTCCAGTCGGCGTGGCGCTCGGCCACCAGCAGCAAGCCGCCCGGCGCCAGCCAGCGGCGGGCCTGCGCCAGCGCCGTTGAGAGGTTCAGCGCACGGTGCAGTCCGTGACGCAGCACGACCACGTCGAACAACTCGGGCAGCGAGCGCTCGGCGCCGAGCTGCCACTGTGCAGCGTCGATGGACGCCACGGTGATGACCGCGTCGCCCTCGAACTCGAGCTGCTGGCGCGCCAGCGTGTCGTCGTGCAGTTGTGCGATCACGCACTCGATGCGGCCTTCGGGCAGGGCAGCAACCAGGCTGCGCGACAAGTCGCTGGCGCCGAAGGCGACCTCGAGCACACGCAAGCGGCGGTGCGCCGGCCACTGCTGTGCCAAGTGCAACACGGTGCTGTGAATGGCCAACCCGGTGCCCAGGTAGGCGGGGTCGTCATCGAGGCAGGTCTCGGCGGTGGGTGAGCGCTGCAACGCTTGAAGGAACTGCTCGCCGTGCGTCTCGCCGCTGAGCAGTTCAGGCAGGTGCCGGCCCACGCGGCCCAGCAACACCAGCTGGGGCAGACACGCCGGGGCGTCGCGCAGCAGCTCTTGCCAGATGTCGTCGGCGCGCGGCAAGTCGGTGGCCTCGAGCTGCCAGGCGCCTGCGGTTTCGACCAGCAACTTCTCAGCGATCAAGTGCGCGGCCAGCCAACGCAGGTAAGGCGACGCATCGGCGTCGCTCAGTTGCTGCTGCAGCCAGTCGGGTCGCTGCGCAAACAGCGCGTGGAACGCGGCGTGAGCGAACGACAGCGTGAGCGCCTCGAACAGCGGCAGCGTCTGTGTGAACCAGGCGGCGCGCTGCGGCTCGGCGTCGATGCCGGCAAAGCCCGCGCGCAGCCGCTGCACCAGTTCGGCCGGCGCCGGCAACTCGCTGCGGGCCTGATCGGCCGGATGCGGCTGCAAACGCGGCTGGACCTGCCAGCGTGCCACGGCAGGTGCCCCACGCTGCGCCACGTGGGCGGCGCGAAAGCGGCAACCCGAAAGGCGCGCCACGACGCGCCCCAGGGCATCGTGCAACTCGAAATCGGCGGCCACCGAGCGCGCACCACGGCGGACCACCTGCGCGCGCAACCCGGTGATGGGCGCACTGCCATGCACGTCGAGCCGCCCGACCCTGACCGGCAGCATCGCCACGCCGTGGCCGGATTCGATGTCAGCCTGGAAAAAATCGACCAGCGTCTGAAAGCACAGATCGAGCACTGCCGGATGCAGCAGGTAGCCGACATCGCCCAGCACGCTGTCGGGCGCCTGAACACGGGCGTCGAGCCGCTCACCGCTCAGTCGCGCGTCAACCAGGCCGCGAAAGGCCGGGCCGTAATCAAGGCCCAGCGATGTCGCCAGGCGGTAGTGGGTGTCGTGATCGATGAGGTCGGCGGCATCTGACACCGGCTCCAGCGGCCGGGCCGGCTGGGCCGGCAACGCGGACGCGTCGAGCATCCGACCGGTGGCGTTGAGCGTCCAGTCGTCATCGGACAGACGCTCACGGCTGGAGATCTGAAAGCCGCCGTCGCGCGCGTTGAGCGCCAGCCGCACGCTGCGCGCGTGGCCGGCGTCGAACACGATGGGCGAGACGATGTCGAGTTCTTCGAGCGTGAAGCGCTCGCCCCCCAGCCACTCGCGCGCTGCGGCCAACGCCATTTCGACGTAGGCGGCGCCCGGCAGCACCTCGGCCGCGCCCACCTGGTGGTCGGCCAGCCAGGGCACGATGGTCTGGTCGAGGGTGTTTTCCCAGCTGGTGGGCGTTTCCGTGAGCCGCCAGCCCAGCAACGGGTGCACGCGCCGTCGCTCGATGAGCCCGTGGCCTTCGCTGGTGACGGGGTGCCAATGGCGCTCGCGCTGCCATGGGTAGCTGGGCAGGCGAACGTGCGCCGCAGGCCACGGAAACAGCGCGCCGAGCGGCGCGCGATCGGCCAGCAAGTGGATGCGCAAGGCGGCGTCCTCGAGCCGCGCCAGACCGTCGTCGTTGCGGCGCAGCGTGGGCAACACGCGCCCGGCGGCGGCAGCAGCGGTCAGGCACTCGCTGATGTAACGCTGCAGCACGGCGTGGGGCCCGATCTCGACAAACACGCAACAGCCCCGGGCGATGAGCCGCGACATCGCGTCGACCATGCGCACCGGCTCGCGCACGTTGCGCCACCAGTAGTGGGCATCGAGCGTGGCGTCGTTGACGTCATCGCCGGTGACGGTCGACACGAACGCGGCACCCCCCGGGGAGGCAGGCGCCAGATCGGCCAGGCTGCTTGCCAGACGGGCTTCGATCGGGTCCATCTGGCGGCTGTGGAACGAATAGTCGAGGTCGAGTTGCCTGAAGAACACGCGCCGGGGCGCGAGGTGCTGCCGAACGCGGTCGAGGTCGCTCACGGTGCCCGAAATGGTCACGTGAGACGGGCTGTTGATGCCGGCAATTTCGACATCGACCGCCAGCTCGCTCAGCACGCCTTGCATGTCCGCCACCGACAGCGCCACCGCCGCCATGCGACCGGTCCCGCGGGTGAGCCCCTGCGCGGCGCTGCGCGCGCAGATGACGCGCATGGCCTGATCCAGATCGAGAGCGCCGGCCGCCCAGGCTGCGGCCACCTCGCCCACGCTGTGACCCGCCACCGTAGCAGGCGAGATGCCTTGCTCGCGCAGCCACTGGGTCAACGCCACCTGCATGGCAAACAGCAAAGGCTGCGCGACGGCGGTGTCTTCGAGACTGGCGGCGTTTCCCTCGCGCAGCTCACCCATCACCGAAAAGCCGGCATGCCGACACAGCGAGCTGTCGAGCGACGTCAGGAGCTCTGCAAAGCGCGGGGATTCGGCGAGCAGCTGACGGCCCATGCCGGCCCACTGCGCGCCATTGCCCGAGTAGATGAAGGCGACGCTGCCAGTCGCTGGCAAGGCCGTTTCGGTGACCACGTTGCCACACGGCACACCCTGCGCGAAACGACCCAGTGCCGCAGCGGCCTCGGCGCACGATGCGCTGTGGATGGCCAAGCGCTTTTCCATGCGTTCGCGGCGGTGTGCTGCGGCATGGGCGATGTCGTAGTAGCCCCCGGCCGGCGTGGCTTCGAGAAGTTGGGCGTACCGACCGGCCAGGTCGCGCAAGGCGGCATCGGTGCGCGCCGACAAGAACAGCGGCGGCAGCGCACGGCTGACATCGGCACGCGCGGGCTGCGTCTCGGCCACATGCTCTTGAAGCAGCACATGGGCATTGGCGCCGCCAAAGCCGAACGAGTTGACACCGGCCACCAGCGGCTTGCCGTCGGCCGGCACAAGCGCCTGATGGCGCGTGACCACATCGAGCTGGAGCGTCGCCAGGCCGATGCTCGGGTTGAGCGTGCCCACGTGCAGCGAGGGCGGCACGGCACGGTTTTTCAGCACCAGCACCGTCTTGACGAGACCGGCCATGCCCGATGCCGGCTCGAGGTGACCGAGGTTGGTCTTGACCGAGCCGATGGGAAGTGGCTGCCCAGCGGCCCGGCCCCGGCCGTAGACCGCACCGATGGCGGCTGCCTCGACCGGATCGCCGACCGCCGTGCCGGTGCCGTGCGCCTCGACAAAGTCGACATCAAGTGCGCCCAGGCCGCTGCGCCGGAGCACCGAGCGCATCAGATCGGCCTGGCCCTCGCTGCTGGGTATGGTGATGCCGGTCTTGCGCGCACCGTCGGCATTGATGCCCGTGGCGCGAATCACGGCATGGACGTTGTCGCCGTCGGCCAGCGCGCGGGCCAGCGGCTTGATGAGCAGCACGGCTCCGCCTTCGGCCCGCACATAGCCATTGCCCTGGGCATCGAATGCGCGGCAGCGACCCTGGGCCGACAGCATCGACGCCTTGGTAAAACCCACGAAGGGATACGGGTGCAGCAGCAGGTTGACCCCGCCCACCAGCGCCACCGACGACTCGCCCGATCGCAGGCTGTTGCACGCATGGTGCAGCGCCACCAGCGACGACGAGCAGGCCGTATCGACCGCCACCGAAGGGCCGCGCAGATCGAAGAAGTAGGACAGCCGGTTGGCCGCCACGCTGAGCGTGTTGCCGGTCATGAAGTGCGGTGACAGCAGCGCCAGATCGTCGAGACCGCGGGTGCCATAGTCGAGGCTGGAAATGCCCACGTAGACCGCGCAATCAGACCCCTTCAGCGAGGAAGGCAGCTGTCCACCGTTTTCGATGGCCTCCCAAGCCAGCTCAAGCAGCAAGCGCTGCTGCGGATCGAGCCAGGCGGCCTCACGCGGCGAGATGCCGAAAAAGCCCGCGTCGAACTGGTCGATGCCAGACAGCACACCGGCCGCGAAGGTGATGCTGCGCCCGGGTTCGGAGCGCTTGGGGTGCTGCAGTTCGGTGGTGGCCCAGCGCTCGGGCTGGATCTGCGTGACGAGGTCGCGGCCGTCTTTCAACGCACCCCAGAGGCTGGCTTCGTCGGCCAGATCGCCGGGAAAGCGAAACGCCATGCCGATGATGGCCATGGCATCCGGTCCCTGCGGCGCTGGTGCGCGCGAGTTTGGGGACGGTTTCTTCAATGGTTCGACCACAAAGACTGCACTCCACCCATGTTCGTCAAACGACTTGTTTCGCCAAACCATCGAAACACGAAAGGCCCGGCCGCTTGGTGAAACCGCTGGCCGGACTTTGCACCACCCGAAGCATGCTCGCAAGAAACACACCCATCGCGCGGCGAGAATCCGTCGTTTGCCTTGGGCGGGATCAACAAGCGCGTCGACAACGAGCGTAAACGCTACGCACGTTGACGGAAATCATCACTGTAGGGACAGGACATGACGACATCGAGAACGGCCATTGTCATTGGCGGGTCGCTGTGCGGCCTGACGGCGGCGAACCTGCTGTTGCGTGCGGGCTGGGACGTGCACGTGTACGAGCGCGTGGCCGAGGAGCTGGAAAGCCGCGGCGCGGGCATCGTGACGCACCCGCAGCTGATGGATTCGCTGCGGCTGGCCGGCGTGGTGGTCGACGACTCGATGGGCGTGACCATCGAGGAGCGCGTGACGCTGGGACAGGACGGATCGCGGCTGGGCTCGCGGCCGGCGCCGCAGCTGTTCACGGCCTGGGGCCGCATGTTCCATGCGCTGCGTGAGGCCTTTCCGCCCGAGCGCTATCACAACGGCAAGCACCTGGTGTCTTTTGAGCAGGACGCCGAGTCGGTCAGCGCCACATTTGCCGACGGCGAAACGGTGACGGCCGACGTGCTGATAGGAGCCGACGGCGTGCGGTCGTCGGTGCGGCAAACGCTGTTGCCCGACGTGGGGCTGCAGTACGCGGGCTACGCCGCCTGGCGCGGTGTGATCGACGAGACGGTGCTGTCCGACGCGGTGATGACCGACGTGTTCCCGTATTTCTCTTTCGGGCTGCCGCCGAGGGAACTGCTGGTGGCCTACCCCATCGCGGGCAAGAACAACCGGGTGACACCGGGCGAGCGGCGCTACAACTTCGTGTGGTACCGCCCCGCTGACGAAGCGACCACGCTGCGCGACATGCTGACCGACGCCACCGGCAAGGTGTGGGCCGATGGCATCCCGCCACCGCTGATCCGCCCCGAGTTGCTGGCCGCCACGCGACAAGCCGCGCGCGACGTGCTGGCACCGCAATTTGCGGAGCTGGTCGAGAAAACCGAGAACCTGTTCTTCCAGCCCATCTACGACCTGGCCAGCACGCAGCTTGCCTTCGGCCGCATTGCGCTGCTGGGCGACGCGGCCTTCGTCGCCCGACCCCACTGCGGCATGGGCGTGGCCAAGGCGGCCGGTGATGCGGTGGAACTGGTCCAGGCGCTCGGCCGGCACGATGACGTCGCGGCCGGTCTGCGCGCCTACGAAACGCCGCGCCTGGCGCTGGGCCAACTCATCATCAACCAGGCTCGCCACCTGGGCGCCTACATGCAAGCGCAGGTCAGCACCCCGCTCGAGCGTGAAATGGCCGATCGCTACCGCACACCCGAAGCGGTGATGGCAGAAACCGCCATGCACCTGTCGCTGAGCGATCCGCCACGCCGGTAAAGCGAACGGCCGCCGGCGCTCACATGCTGCGCCGGTACTGACCGCCCACTTCGAACAGCGCGCGGGTGATCTGCCCGAGCGAGCACACGCGCACCGCATCCATCAGCACCTCGAACACGTTGTGCTGGTCGATGGCCGCTTGCTGCAGCCGCTGCAGCATGGCCGGCGACTCGGCCGCATGCTGCTGCCAGAAGGCGTGCAGCCGCGCGAGCTGAGACTGTTTTTCATCGTCGGTCGAGCGGGCCATCTCGATGTGCTCGGGCACTGGGTCGCCGCTGGGGTTGCGGAAGGTGTTGACGCCGACGATCGGGTACTCGCCGGTGTGCTTGAGCATCTCGTAGTGCATCGACTCTTCCTGGATCTGGCCACGCTGGTAGCCGGTTTCCATGGCGCCGAGCACGCCGCCGCGGTCCGACAGCTTCTCGAATTCGGCGAGCACCGCTTCTTCGACCAGCTCGGTGAGCTCTTCGATGATGAAAGCGCCCTGGCTGGGGTTCTCGTTCTTGGCCAGGCCCCACTCGCGGTTGATGATGAGCTGGATGGCCATGGCGCGGCGCACGCTGTCGGAGGTGGGCGTGGTGATGGCCTCGTCGAACGCATTGGTGTGCAGCGAGTTGCAGTTGTCGTAGACCGCGATCAGCGCTTGCAGCGTGGTGCGGATGTCGTTGAACTGGATCTCCTGCGCGTGCAGCGAGCGCCCGCTGGTCTGCACGTGGTACTTGAGTTTCTGGCTGCGCTCGTTGGCGCCGTAGCGATCGCGCATGGCCACCGCCCAGATGCGCCGCGCCACGCGGCCGAGCACGCTGTATTCGGGGTCCATGCCGTTGCTGAAGAAAAAGCTCAGGTTGGGCGCGAAGTCATCGATCGCCATGCCGCGCGCCAGATAGGCCTCGACGAAGGTGAAACCGTTGGACAGCGTGAAGGCGAGCTGGCTGATCGGGTTCGCGCCGGCTTCAGCGATGTGATAGCCGCTGATGCTCACCGAATAGAAGTTGCGCACCTCGTTGCGCACGAAGAACTCGGCGATGTCGCCCATCACCTTGAGGCTGAACTCGATTGAGAAGATGCAGGTGTTCTGGCCCTGGTCTTCCTTCAGGATGTCGGCTTGCACCGTGCCGCGCACCTGCGCGAGGGCATGGGCGCGCACCGCAGCGGCCTCGGTGGCGCCGGGCTCGCGGCCGTGCTCGAGCCTGAACTTGTCGAGCTGCTGGTCGATGGCGGTGTTCATGAACATCGCCAGCACCGCCGGTGCCGGGCCGTTGATCGTCATGCTGACCGAGGTGGCCGCATCGCACAGGTCGAAGCCCGAATACAGCACCTTCATGTCGTCGAGCGTGGCGATGCTCACGCCCGAGTTGCCGACCTTGCCGTAGATGTCGGGGCGCAGATCGGGGTCGTGGCCGTAAAGCGTGACCGAATCGAAGGCGGTCGACAGCCGCTTGGCAGGCAGCCCCTCGCTGACCAGCTTGAAGCGCCGGTTGGTGCGAAACGCGTCGCCCTCACCGGCGAACATGCGGGTGGGGTCCTCGCCCTCGCGCTTGAAGGCGAAGGTACCGGCGGTGTACGGAAACGAGCCCGGCACGTTGTCGAGCAGCAGCCACTTGAGCAGCTCGCCGTGGCATTCGTAGCCGGGCAGCGCCACCTTGCGCACGCGCGTGCCCGACAGGCTGGTGGTGGTCAGCGCGGTGCGGATCTCGCGCGCTTGCGGCGTGCCGGGGCGGATGGTTTGCACCCAGTCGTCGCCAGCGTAGGCCTGTTTGAGTGCGGGCCACTGCGCGAGCAGCGTGCGGGCGTACGCGTCGAGCCGCGCTTCGCGCGAGGTCGCCAGGGCGTCCAGCGCGGCCAGCGATTCGCCCGGCGTGGCCGGGTTCTCGCCGGCCAGCATGCGCTGCGCTGAGCGCAGTTGCTGCGCCTCGCGCGCCAGCACGGCCTGGGCGCGCGCGCTGCGCTTGTAGCCGCGCACGGTGTCGCTGATTTCGGCCAGGTAGCGGGTGCGCGCCGCCGGCACGATGGGCGTTTGCTGTGCGCTGTGGCGCACGTCAACGCGCGGCAGCCGTCCGGTGGCATCAGCGCTCAGGCCGCAATCGATCAGCCGGGCCTTGATCGCCTGGTAAAGCGCGGTCACGCCGTCGTCGTTGAAGTGGCTGGCGATGGTGCCGAACACCGGCATCTGGCTGGGCAAGACGTCAAACGCCTCGCGGTTGCGTTGCACCTGCTTGGACACATCGCGCAGCGCATCGGCCGCGCCGCGGCGGTCGAACTTGTTGATGGCCACGAACCCGGCGAAGTCGAGCATGTCGATCTTCTCGAGCTGGCTGGCCGCGCCGAACTCGGGCGTCATCACGTACAGCGACACATCGACCATCGGCACGATGGCCGCGTCGCCCTGGCCGATGCCCGAGGTCTCGACGACGATCAGATCGAAGCCTGCCACCTTGCACGCCGCGATCACGTCGGGCAGCGCGGCACTCACCTCGCTGCCGGTGTCGCGCGTGGCCAGGCTGCGCATGTACACGCGCTGCGCGCTGCCCGCTGCGGCGCCGGCTGCCAGCGCCTGGCCCCACGGCGCGATCGCGTTCATGCGGATGCGGTCGCCGAGCAGCGCACCGCCGCTCTTGCGGCGCGACGGGTCGATCGAGATCACGGCCACCCGAAGGCGGTCGTCCTGATCGAGCCGCAGGCGACGGATCAGCTCATCGGTCAGCGACGACTTGCCCGCACCGCCTGTGCCGGTGATGCCCAGCACCGGCACCGATGTGAGCGATGCGCGCTCGCGCATCGAGGCCACCAGTGCCGCATCGGCTTCGCCGTTTTCCAGCGCGGTGATCAGTTGGGCCAGCGCACGCCAGGCGGGTTCCTGGTGGCCGGTGATCGCGTCGAGGCTGGCCGGCGCGTGGGCCGACAGGTTGAGGTCGCAGCGCATCACCATCTCGCCGATCATTCCCTGCAGCCCCATGCGCTGGCCGTCCTCGGGGCTGTAGATCCGCGTCACGCCGTAGGCCTGCAGTTCGCGGATCTCGGCCGGCACGATGACGCCGCCGCCCCCGCCAAACACCTGAATGTGCCCGCCCCCGCGCTGGCGCAGCAGGTCGATCACGTACTTGAAGTACTCGACGTGCCCGCCTTGGTAGCTGCTGATGGCAATCCCTTGCACGTCTTCTTGCAGCGCGGCGGTCACGACCTCGTCGACCGAGCGGTTGTGTCCGAGGTGAATGACCTCGGCGCCCATGCTCATCAGCAGGCGCCGCATGATGTTGATCGCCGCGTCGTGGCCATCGAACAGCGAAGCCGCGGTGACGAAACGCACCTTGTGGGTCGGCCGGTAAGCGGCCAGCGCCTTGAATGGCGCGCTGAGGTCGGTCATGAGGGTTACTCGAATTCGCGGGTGTCTGACTGTAGGCAGTTGCAGCGCTACATCAACACATGGCCCTTGGGCTCAGGCAGTGGCGGCAGGTTTGTCTCGCCGAGCGATTCACGCAAGTTGATTTCGATCGTGTCGGCCAACGCCTCGATCGGCAGGCCGTTGGGGTGGTCGTCAAAAGGCCGCTCGAGCTGGGCCGCCAGTGCGGCAAGACCGAAAAACGCATAGGTGATGAGGCCCGCCACGATGGGCGCCGCCCAGGCGTGACTGTCCACATAGCCGAAGGGCAGCAGCAGCAAGAACACATAGCTGGTTCGGTACAGCAGCAGCCGGTACACGAGCGGGATCGGCGTCGAGCGCAGCCGCTCGCAGGCGACCTGCGCCGCGCCGAGCTCGCCGATGGTGCGATCCAGCGTCTGGAACGAGATCTCGCCCAGGCGCCCGGCCCGTTGCAAGGCAGCCAGATCCAGTGTGATCAGGCGCAGCAGCGCATCGGGCGGGTTGCGGCTCGCGGCGTAGACCTCGCGGTCAGCCGCAGACAGCCGTGCCACAGCCTTGTGCGCGCTGACACCCGAACGCAAGTGCGGGATCAAGGCCTGTGCGAAGGCAATGGTCAGGTCGATCAACCGCTTGCGCGCCGCGCCGTCGGCGTCATCGATGAGGCACACCTCGCGAGCAAACTGACGTGAGTTGCTGAGCACCGATCCGAACTGCCGGCGCCCCTCCCACCAGCGCTCGTAGCTGATGCTGTTGCGAAACCCCATGAACACCGACAAGGCGATGCCGATCAACGACAGCGCCGCCCCGTTGAAAGACGGACACCACTGTGGCGCCCATTGGTGCAGCGCCACGACGAGCACCGACCACGCCATGACCCCGACGATCTGCGGCACGACCTCGAAGAGGATCGAGCCTCGCCACGTGAACAGGAGCCGCAGGTGGCTGGCCGATGGATTGACGATCATGGAATGGGATTTCCCGTGGACCCGACGGGAGTGTCGGGGCAGATCGGGTGGCGCGCAGCCGACTCAGTCGTTCGCGCAGGCAAATACCTGGTACTCCACACGCCCGTGGCACACGCGGCCCTGGGCGACGGCGACGACCTGATTCAACCAGGCGTAGCGGGCATCGCCGGTTTCAAAGCGGGGTTGGGTGAAGAAGTGGGTGTCGCCGTAGTCGGTGGCCCCGTTGCCTTGCAACGCCTGGCTGATGGCTTCGGTCACCACCACGCGGCCAAAGTACTGCACGTAGATCAACGCGCCGTCGTGCGTCTCGAACGTCGCGCGCACATCCAGATGGCCCATGCCCTGCGCGTCGATCAGCATCCAGTCGCCGCCGCCCGTGAGCAGCTTTCCGCTCAGGCGGGGCCCTTCGAACGCACCTCCGGTGACTTCAAAAATCGCCCGGGTGCCGTGAGGGCCGGCACCCACGGTGACGGCAGGCAGCAGGTCGGCGTGATAACTCATCAAGGGTTCGAGTCGCATGGGTGTTCCAGCCTTTCTGGATTTCAAGACATTGACGGGACGTGGGTCGATTCGCAAGGTTCGAACTGGCTTCGGGCTTGTGCCGGCATGTCCAATACCGAGCACCCACCAATCAAAATGGGTTAGCCCCTTGTGAAGGCTAACCCATTGATTACATTGGTCGGAACGGCGGGATTCGAACTCGCGACCCCTTGCACCCCATGCAAGTGCGCTACCAGGCTGCGCTACGCTCCGTGAGGGGTAGAGTATAGGTTGAAAGGCTTGATTTCAGCCGCCCAGAAGGGCCTCGATGGAGATCAATTCGAGCCTCAGCTGTGCCGGTGAAAGCAACCCCTTTTCGAGGATGTGTTCCCGCCTCTCAGGAGCCGGAAACTCGATCCCTTCAGGGCCAACCGCGACGCTGATCTCGGAGCCCGAAGCCTCTTGGGGCAGCTTGACATCGGGGCCATCATGCAACTCGGCATCTTCGGGTGATGCAGCCCGAGCGGCGGGATCGATCAGCCTGTTGCGAGCGCCGCTGATGGTGAAGCCCTGGTCGTACAGCAGTTCACGGATCCGGCGCACCAGCAACACTTCGTGGTGCTGGTAGTAGCGCCGGTTGCCACGGCGCTTCATGGGCTTGAGCTGCGTGAATTCCTGCTCCCAGTAGCGCAGCACGTACGGCTTGACCCCGCACAAGTCACTGACCTCACCAATGGTGAAGTAGCGCTTGGCCGGAATCGATGGGAGCGATTTCTCCATTGAAATCAAGGACCTGCAGACGGGAGGAACGACTCTACTCGAAGTCTTCCGCCGTGAGTGTGTCGCCCTGCACAGCGCCCTTCAACTTGTGGCTGGCATGAAAGGTCACCACATTGCGCGCCTTGATCGGAATGGCCTCACCGGTGCGCGGATTGCGCCCCGGGCGCGGGGCCTTGCGACGGATGTTGAAGTTGCCGAACCCCGACATCTTCACGTCCTTGCCGCTGATCAGAGCAGCGTGAATGATGTCGAAGAACGCCTCGACCATGTCCTTGGATTCGCGCTTGTTGAGGCCCAGGCGCTCGAACAGCAAGTCGGCCAGATCGGCTTTGGTCAGGGTGGGCGCCTCAAGGCTGGGCAACATCAGCCGGTCGGTCTGCCTTTGTTCCTCAGTCATCCTCAGGCCCCCCTCAGGCGCACGCCGAGTTGCGTGCGAAGTCTGTCCAGCACCTGCGTCACCGCAGCATCGATACGCTCGTCGGTGAGTGTGGCCTCATCATCGAGCAGCTCGAGCCGCACGGCAAGGCTGCGCTCGGTGATGGCCACGTCGGCGCTGGCAGCCTGTGGCCGGAATACGTCGAACAGGTTGGCAGAACGGATCAAAGCACCGGGGTCCGCATGGATCGCGTTCATCAGAGCGCCATGCGTGACCGACTCGTCGGCGACGACCGCAATGTCTCGCCACACCGATTGCTGGCGGGGCAGCGGCTCAAACGCCGGCACCGAGCCGCGCAGCAACGCCACGAGCTCCAGCTCGAAAACCACCGGTGCACCGGGAAGCTCGTAGGACTGACGCCAGCGTGGGTGCAGTTCACCGATGTGACCAACCACCTTGCCATCGATCTCGACTTGTGCGCTGCGCCCGGGGTGCAGCGCAGGATGGGCGCACGGCGCGAAGGTCACGACCTGCGGCGAGAACAGCGCCTGCACATCGCCCTTCACATCGAAGAAATCGACAACGCGCTCCTTGGTGCCCCACTGCGACGCATCGACCGGCCCGTAAGCCAGACCCGCCAGGTGCATGGGCTGGCTCACACCGGCCACGCCCAGCGGCCCGTCGACGGCGTTCGCGTCGCGGCGAAACACGCGGCCGATCTCGAAAAGCCGCACGCGCGGTGCCTTGCGTGCGAGGTTGTAGCGCAGCGTATTGACGAGGCTTCCGATCAGCGCGGAGCGCATCACCGACAACGGGCTGGCGATGGGATTGAGCACTCGAATGGGGTCGGCGTTGCCTGCCAGCTCGTGCTCCCAGCGCTCTTCGACGAAGCTGAAATTGATGGTCTCGAAATAGTCCAGAGACGCCAAGCGGTGACGCATCGTGTGCGCCGAACGCTGGGCTTCACGTCGCACGCGGGCCGTCACGGGAGCGCGCGGCGGGGTGTCGGGCAAGGTATTGAATCCGAGGATTCGGATGACTTCTTCGATCAGATCTTCTTCAATCTGCAGATCGAAGCGCCAACTCGGCGGTGTGACCGTCAGAACGCCGGGCGACTCGGTGGTGGCCAATCCCAGGCGCTGCATCACGCCCAAGCACTGTGCCTGCGTGACAGGCATGCCGATCACCTTGGCGGCGCGCTCGATGCGCAAAGCGACGGGCTTGGCCTCGGGCACCGACACCACCTGGTCGTCGATCGGACCGCACACGGTGTCGGGCGTGCCACAGATGTCGATGATGAGCTGCGTCAGACGCTCAATGTGCTCCACTGTGAGCGACGGGTCCACGCCTCGCTCGAACCGGTGCGACGCGTCGGTCGAAAAGTGATACCGGCGCGCCCGCCCTGCCACCGCTTCGGGCCACCAGAACGCGGCCTCGACATAGACATGGCGCGTCTCGTCAGACACCGCGGTGGCATCGCCGCCCATGATGCCGGCGAGTGATTCGACAGCCTCGTCATCGGCGATCACGCCGACCTGAGCATCGACTTCGATCGTGGTGCCGTTGAGCAGTTTCAGCTGCTCGCCCGCCCTGCCCCAGCGCACCTGCAAGCCGCCACGGATCTTGTCGAGATCGAAGATGTGCGACGGCCGACCGAACTCGAACATGACGTAGTTGGAGATATCGACCAGCGGGCTGACCGCGCGCTGTCCGCAACGTGCAAGGCGCTCGACCATCCACGCCGGCGTGGTCGCCCTGGGGTTGACGTTTCGCACGATGCGGCCCGAAAACCGCCCGCACAGATCGGGGGCGTGAATGCAAACCGGCAGCACATCGGTCAGCGCGACGGGAACCTTGGGGAACTCAGGTCGCAGCAACGGCGACCCGGTCAGTGCGGCCACTTCGCGGGCCACACCAAAAACGCTGAGCACATGACCAAGGTTGGGCGTGAGCTTGAGCGTGAACAGCGTGTCGTCAAGTTGCAGGTGCGCCCGCACATCCACACCAACGGCTGCGTCTTCGGCCAGGATCAGCAAGCCGCCTGCGTCGTCGGCGAGCTTCAACTCGCGCGCGGAACACAGCATGCCCTGGCTCTCGACACCACGCAGCTTGCCCAGCTTGATGCGAAACGGCTCGCTGCCGGGCTTGTCATCGGCCGGCGGCAACTCGGCCCCCACGGTGGCGCACGGCACCTTGATGCCCACGCGCAAATTAGGCGCGCCGCACACGATGTTCAGCGGTGCGGCCGCGCCCACGTCGACCTGGCACACGTTGAGGCGGTCGGCGTCAGGATGGCGCTGAACCGACAGCACCTGACCCACCACCACACCGGTGAAAGGCGGCGCAGCGGGGCGCAGTTCCTCGACTTCCATGCCGGCCATCGTGAGCAGCTCGGCGAGGGCGTCGGTGTCTAGGGGCGGGTTGCAGAACTCGCGCAACCACGACTCGGGAAATTGCATCGCGTGAACCTTCGAAAAAGCGTCGGGTGGGGCCTACTTGAACTGCGACAAAAAGCGCAGGTCGCCGTCGAAGAACAGCCGCAGATCGTTCACGCCGTAGCGCAGCATGGTCAGACGATCAGGGCCCATGCCGAAGGCAAAGCCGATGTAACGATCGGGGTCGAGCCCGTAGTTGCGCACCACGTTCGGGTGCACCTGGCCGGAGCCGGCAACCTCAAGCCAGCGCCCCTTGAGCGGACCGCTCGAAAAAGCGATGTCGACCTCGGCCGATGGCTCGGTGAATGGAAAGAACGACGGCCGAAAGCGCAGTTGCAGGTCGTCGGTCTCGAAGAAATTGCGGAAGAAGTCGGTGAAGACCACCTTCAGGTCCTTGAAGCTGACGTTCTCGCCGATCCAAAGGCCTTCGCACTGGTGGAACATCGGCGAGTGAGTCGCGTCGCTGTCTACTCGGTACGTGCGTCCCGGCGCGATCACGCGAATCTCGGGCATCGGATCACAACCGCGGTGCTTCTCGGCGTGGGCTCGCGCATAGCGGACCTGCATCGGCGAGGTGTGCGGGCGCAGATTGAGCCACCGGCCCTCGGCATCTTTCATGTCGACGTAGAAGGTGTCCTGCATCGAACGCGCAGGGTGATTCTCTGGATTGTTCAGCGCAGTGAAGCTGTACCAGTCGGTCTCGATTTCGGGGCCTTCGGCCACATCGAAACCCATCGAGCCGAAGATCGCCTCGATGCGCTCCATCGTGCGCGACACCGGGTGCAAGACACCGCAGCCGCGCTGGCGTCCTGGCAGCGTGACATCAAGCGCCTCGGCCTTGAGCTGGGCGTCGAGTTCGGCATCGGCAAGCGCCTGCCGGCGCAGCGTGAGCGCGGCCTCGACTTGCTGCTTGGCCGCGTTGATGAGTGCACCGCGGGCTTTTTTCTCGTCGGGCGCCAACGTGGCCAGCGCCTTGAGCTGCTCGGTCAGGCTGCCCGACTTGCCAAGGTAGCGCGCTTTGGCGTTTTCCAGATCGGCGGGGGCCAAGGCCAATGCGAAGGCGGCCTGCGCGTCTTGCACCAACTGTTCAAGATCGTTCATCGGGTTCAAGTCTGGATTCGATCGGAGCAGCCACAAAAAAGGCCGAACACAAGGTCGGCCTGGAGGAACTCGCCCTGCGGTGGCGTCACCGCAGGGTTGCCGCGTGCCCACGGGACGAAGCCCGTGAGCTGACGCGAACGGTCAGGCGAGTTGGGCCTTCACCTTGTCAACGATGCTGCCGAAAGCGGCAGGATCATTCACGGCCATGTCGGCGAGCACCTTGCGGTCAATCTCGATCGACAGCTTTTTCAAGCCGGCCATGAACTTGCTGTAGGTGACGCCGTGACTGCGGCTGCCAGCATTGATACGGGCGATCCACAGATTGCGGAACACACGCTTCTTGGTGCGGCGGTCGCGGTAGGCATATTGGCCTGCGCGCATGACCGCTTGCTTGGCGATGCGGAAGACGTTTTTGCGACGACCGCGGTAGCCTTTGGCAAGGGCGAGGATCTTCTTGTGACGGGCTCGGGCTGTTACACCACGTTTGACGCGAGGCATGTATCTTCTCCTTCAGTCAGTTACAGGCCGGCCATGGGCAGCATCTGCTTGATGCGTCCCTTGTCGGTCTCATGCACGGCAACGGCACCACGCAGGTGGCGCTTGGTCTTCGTGGACTTCTTGGTGAGGATGTGACGCTTGAACGCCTGGCCCCGCTTGACGGTGCCACCCGGGCGCACGCGAAAACGCTTTTTCGCGCCGCTCTTGGTCTTCATTTTGGGCATGACTGCTCCTTTTTTGTTGCTGCTGCAGGCGCCGGCACAACGCGTACCGTCTTGTAGGCCTGCAGTCGCTTCTGACAACACTGCGGCGACCAAACCGCAGCGCTGAACCCCTCAGGCATCGGGCCGATGGTCGTCTTACGACTTCCGCTTCGGACCCAACACCATGATCATCTGACGCCCTTCGAGCTTGGGCATGTTCTCCACCACCGACACATCAGCCAACTCGTCGCGAATGCGCTCGAGCAATCGCATGCCGATGTCCTGGTGGGTGATTTCCCGACCGCGATAGCGCAACGTGACCTTGCCCTTGTCGCCGTCCTCTTCAATGAAGCGGCGCAGGTTGCGCATCTTGATCTGGTAATCGCCCTCATCGGTGCCAGGGCGGAACTTGACTTCCTTGACCTCAATGACCTTTTGCTTCGACTTGGCTTCCGCCGCTCTCTTTTGCTCCTGGTACTTGAACTTGCCGTAGTCCATCAACCGGCAAACCGGAGGGTCGGCGGCGGCAGCGATTTCGACCAGATCCACGTCGAGTTCACCCGCCATGCGCAACGCTTCAAGCGTACTCACGATGCCCAAGGGCTCGTTTTCAACACCGTTCAAGCGGACTTCAGGGGCCATGATCTCCCGGTTCAGCCGGTGCTTGCGCTCGGCATTGGGGGTACGGCGGTCAGCAAAAGTAGCGATGGTTCAAACCTTTCAACGGACGCCAAGGCAACGGAATCCAAAAAACAAAAGCGCGCCCTGATCGATCGTTCGGCTTGGCGCTCCTGCTGAAGGCAGGGCGATCATGCTTTTTGAGCGATACCGTCAGCAAGCTTCACGCAGAAGTCAGCAAACGGCATGACCCCGAGATCTTGGTTGCCCCGGGCGCGCACCGCAACGGAACCGCTTGCCTTTTCCTTGTCGCCAACGACAAGGATGAACGGGACCTTTTGCATCGAGTGCTCGCGAATTTTATAGCTTATTTTCTCGTTGCGCATATCGGTGGTGACTCTAACTCCTTGTTTTTGAAGCGATTTCGACACTTCCAAGGCGTAGTCCGCCTGCAAATCGGTGATGGCGGTCACCACAACCTGCACCGGCGCCAGCCACAGCGGGAGCGCGCCGGCGTGTTCTTCGATCAGGATTCCGATGAAACGCTCGAAGCTGCCGACGATCGCCCGGTGCAGCATCACAGGCGTCGCGCGGTCGCCTTGTGCGTTGACGAATTCGGCACCCAGGCGCTCGGGCATCGAAAAGTCGACTTGAATGGTGCCGCACTGCCACTGGCGACCGATCGCGTCCTTGAGCGTGTACTCGATCTTCGGCCCGTAGAACGCACCCTCACCGGGTGACACGACAAACTCACAGCCAGAACGCTGAAGGCTTTCAATCAGCGCGTGCTCGGCCTTGTCCCACACGGCGTCCGAGCCGATGCGTTTTTCGGGGCGCGTGGCGACCTTGTAGAGAATGTTCTTGAAGCCAAAGTCGGCGTAGACCTTCTGCAGCAAGGCGGTGTACGCCACACATTCATCGAGGATGTGCTCTTCGGTGCAGAAGATGTGCCCGTCGTCCTGCGTGAAGCCGCGCACCCGCATGATCCCGTGCAGCGAGCCACTGGGCTCGTTGCGGTGGCACTGGCCGAACTCGCCAAAGCGCAGCGGCAGATCGCGGTAACTCTTGATGCCCTGCTTGAAGATCAGGATGTGGCCCGGGCAGTTCATCGGCTTGAGCGCGTAGTCGCGCTTTTCGCTCTCGGTGGTGAACATGTTCTCGCGGTACTTGTCCCAGTGGCCGGTCTTTTCCCACAGCCCCTGATCGAGCACCTGAGGGCCCTTGACCTCGAGGTAGCCGTTGTCGCGGTAGACGGCGCGCATGTACTGTTCGACTTGCTGCCACACGGTCCAACCCTTGGGGTGCCAGAACACCAGCCCCGGCGCGTGATCGTCGATGTGAAACAGGTCGAGCTCGCGGCCCAGCTTGCGGTGGTCGCGCTTCTCGGCCTCTTCGAGCATGTGCAGGTACTGCTGCAAGTCGTCCTTGGTCGCCCAGGCAGTGCCGTAGATGCGCTGCAGCATCTCGTTGCGGTGGTCGCCGCGCCAGTAGGCACCGGCCACCTTCATCAACTTGAAGTGCTTGAGCTTGCCGGTGCTGGGCACGTGCGGGCCGCGGCACAGGTCTTCGAAGCTGCCTTCGCGATACAGCGAGACGTCTTCGTTGCTCGGGATGCTGCCGATGATCTCGGCCTTGTAGGCCTCTCCGATGCCCTTGAAGTGCGCCACCGCCTCGTCACGCGGCAGCACACGGCGCTCGATCTTCTCGTCCTTCTTGGCCAGCTCGGTCATGCGCGCTTCGATGGCGGCCAGATCCTCAGGCGTGAACGGGCGCTTGTACGCAAAGTCGTAGAAGAACCCGTTTTCGATCACCGGGCCGATGGTCACTTGCGCCTCGGGAAACAGTTGCTTGACCGCATAGGCCAGCAAGTGCGCGGTCGAGTGGCGGATCACCTCAAGACCGTCGGCGTCCTTGTCGGTGATGATGGCCAGCGCGGTGTCGTGTTCCATCAGGTGGCTGGTGTCGACCACCTTCGCGTCAGCGCCCATGCCCACGCGTCCGGCCAGCGCTGCCTTGGCCAGGCCGGTGCCGATCGACGCGGCCACCTCGGCGACGGTCACGGGACCAGCAAACTCGCGCTGTGAACCGTCGGGCAGTTGAATCGAGATCATGGAAGCTCCAGGCATGGCGCAGCGTGCTGCGCTGACAACGACGGCGCGGTGGAACGCAAACCCGTCAGAAAAAACCCTCGAATGGTAAGCGGCGCCCGGGCGCCGCAGCGCCTCAACGCCGGGTCTGCAGCTTGGCGAAAGCCGCAGCCATCGCCCCGCCTGACGGTGCCGCCGCTGGCGCCGGGGCCGATCGGCTCGCGGGCCTGTCAATGCGCGGACCCCGTGAATCGCGCTGGCCGGCCGGCGCGGCGCGCTCACCAACCACCGCATCGAGCTTCATCGTGAGCGAAATGCGCTGGCGAGACAGGTCCACCTCGAGCACCTTGAGGCGCACCACATCGCCGGTCTTGACCACCTCGCGCGCATCGCTGACGAACTTGTGGGCAAGCTGGCTGACGTGGATCAAGCCGTCCTGATGCACACCCAGATCGACAAAGGCGCCGAACTGCGCCACGTTGCTGATGGTGCCTTCGAGCGTCATGCCAGGCTTCAGGTCCTTGATGTCTTCGATGCCGTCGGCCAGACGCGCCACCTTGAAGTCAGGGCGCGGATCGCGGCCGGGCTTTTCGAGTTCGGCCAGGATGTCCTTGACGGTGATCGCGCCAAAGCGTTCGTCAGCGAAAGCCTCGGGCCGCAGCGCCCGGATCACATCGCTGTGTCCCATGACCTCGGCGGCCGGCTTGTTCACCGAGGCCAGGATGCGCTCCACCACCGGATAGGTTTCCGGATGGACACCGGATTGGTCCAGCGGGTTGTCGCCGTCGCGCACGCGCAAAAAGCCCGCGCTTTGCTCGAAGGTCTTGGCGCCCAGCCCGGCCACATCCAGCAGCTGCTTGCGGTTGCGAAAGGCGCCATGCGCATCGCGCCAGCGCACGATGCTGGTGGCCACCGCAGCACTCAGCCCCGACACGCGCGACAGCAGCGGCGCCGAGGCGGTGTTCACATCGACGCCCACCGAGTTCACGCAGTCTTCGATCACCGCGTTGAGGCTCTTGGCCAGATCACTCTGGTTGACGTCGTGCTGGTACTGGCCCACGCCGATGCTTTTGGGTTCGATCTTCACCAGCTCGGCCAGCGGGTCCTGCAGCCGCCGCGCGATGCTCACCGCGCCGCGCAGGCTCACGTCCAGATCGGGCAGCTCCTTGCTGGCGTATTCACTGGCGCTGTAGACCGAGGCACCGGCCTCGCTCACCACCACCTTCTGGATGGCTCGTGGCGCATCGGTGCCCGACAGCATTTGCAGCCGCTGGATCAACTCGGCGGCCAATTTGTCGGTCTCGCGGCTGCCGGTGCCGTTGCCGATGGCCACCAGATCGACGCCGTGCGCCTGGCACAGGCGGCCCAGCGCGTGCAACGAGCCTTCCCAGTCGCGGCGCGGTTCGAGCGGGTAGATGGTTTCGGTGGCCAGGACGCGGCCGGTGGCGTCGACCACCGCCACCTTGCAGCCGGTGCGTATGCCCGGATCCAGCCCCATCACCACGCGCGGGCCGGCCGGTGCCGCCAGCAACAGGTCGCGCAGGTTCTCTGCGAACACCTTGATCGCCACGCGCTCGGCCTCTTCACGCAGACGGGCGAACAAGTCGCGCTCGAGGCTCAGGCTCAGCTTGACCTTCCAGCACCAGGTGATGCACTTGCGAATCAGGTCGTCGGCCGGGCGCTTGGCGTGACTCCATCCGAGGTGCACTGCGATGCGCCCCTCAGCCATCGACACCACAGGCGCCGGCTTGCCGGTGGCCGTGGCGGCCGCCCCCGGCGCTTCGTCGCCATGCACCAGCTTCGCGTCAAGCAGTTCGAGCGCGCGGCCGCGAAACACTGCCAGCGCGCGGTGCGACGGCACGTTTCGGATCGGCTCGGCGTAGTCGAAGTAATCGCGGAATTTAGCCACGTCGGGGTGGTTGGCGTCCTTGCCCTCGAGCAAGCGGCTTTGCAGTCGACCGTCCTCCCAGAGCCATTCGCGCAGGCGGCCCACCAGCACCGCGTCTTCGGCCCAGCGCTCGGCCAGGATGTCGCGCACGCCATCGAGCACGGCCAGCGCATCGGCAAAACCGGCCTCGGCCAGCGCGGCAGCGCCGCCGTCAAAGCCCGCCACAAACGCCGTGGCCTCGATCAGTGGATCAAGCGTCGGATCGAAAAACAACCGATCGGCCAGCGGTTCGATGCCGGCTTCGCGGGCGATCATGGCTTTGGTGCGACGTTTTTGCTTGAACGGCAAATAGAGGTCTTCGAGCTCCTGCTTGGTAGGCGCAGCCTCGATCGCGGCGCGCAGCGCCGGGGTGAGCTTGCCCTGCTCTTCGATGCTCTTGAGCACGGCCGCGCGGCGCTCGGACAACTCGCGCAGGTACGCCAAGCGTGACTCCAGTTCACGCAGTTGGATGTCGTCGAGGTTGCCGGTCACTTCCTTGCGGTAGCGGGCGATGAAGGGCACCGTGGCGCCGCCGTCGAGCAACTCGACCGCGGCATGGATCTGGGCCGGCCGAACCTTCAGTTCGGCGGCAATTTGAAGCAGGATGGGGTTCAAGGCAGGCGGCCCCTGACCGGGGCGAAAGAAGCGCAACAGCGAGTGATCGGCAGGCCCGAAAGGCAGGCCCGCTACGGGGCGGCGCAGTGTGCCACAGGGGTGCGGCCGGCCCACCGCAACACGCCTTGGCCGGCGCGCACGCCGCTGGCCAGACAGGCGGTGAGCAGATAGCCGCCGGTGGGCGCCTCCCAGTCGAGCATCTCGCCCGCGCAAAACGCACCCGGCAGCACCTTGAGCATCAGTCCTTCATCAAGCGCGTCGAAGCGCACGCCGCCTGCGCTGCTGATGGCCTCGTCGATCGGCCGGGCCGCGCTCACGACCAGCGGCAGCGCCTTGAGTGCCGCCGCCAGTTGATCTGCATCGGCCATCACCTCGCGCGGCGCCAGCTCGCGCAGCAGCGCGGCCTTCACGCCGTCGATGCCCAGCCGCGACTTCAGGTGCGTTGCCAATGACCGCGAGCCACGCGGGTGCGCCACTTCGCGCGCCACCCACTCGGCGCTGCGACCCGGCAGCAAGTCGACGAGGGCTTGCGCGTGACCTTGCTGCGCCAGCGCATCGCGCAGCGTGGCGGACGCCGCGTAGATGAGACTGCCTTCCACGCCGCCGTCGGTGACGACGAACTCGCCGGCCTGCTCAAACACGCGACCGTCGGGCGCAACACAACGCAACGACACGTTCTTGACCGGCGCGCCGGCGTTGCGGCCGCGGAAGTGCTCGCTCCAGCCCGGTTGCCTCACGCCCTGGGCATCGGCGTGCGTCACATCGAAGCCGCAGTTGGACGCAACCAGCGGCGCCACGTCGGCCCCACGCGCTGCGAGCCACGGCACCCACGCGCCGTCGGATCCCAGACGCGCCCAACTCGCGCCGCCCAAAGCGAACACGACAGCGTCGGCTCGCACCGTGAGCGGGCCTTGAGGACTATCGAAGGCCAGCGCGTGCCGGCTGGGGCCCGTCTCATCGACCGCCCATCCCCGGCAGCGGTGACGCTGATGAAAGCGCACCCCCAGAGCGCGCAGCCGGTGCAACCAGGCGCGCAGCAGCGGTGCGGCCTTCAAGTCGACAGGAAACACGCGCCCCGAGCTGCCCACAAAGGTGTCCACGCCCAAGCCCTGTGCCCACGCGCGAAGCTCGGGCGGACCGAACTCGAGAAGCATCGGCTCGATCACCTCGCGCCGCGCGCCATAGCGGCCGGCAAATGCGTCGGCGCCTTCCGAGTGCGTGAGGTTCAGGCCGCCCTTGCCTGCCAGCAGGAATTTGCGCCCCACCGAGGGCATCGCGTCGTACACATCGACCGGCACCGAAGCGCGCGCCAGCACTTCGGCGGCCATCAGTCCCGCAGGCCCGCCACCGACGATGGCCACGGAAAACCTGTCAGCAGGCATCAACTCAGACAAACGGCAGCACCCGGAAAAAGCGCGGGAACCATCGCCCCGCAGCGCAAGCAGCATAGGGCACGCAGCCGCGAAGCCCGAAGCGGTGAGCTCCCGCCCGGACGGGCGTCGCGCGGCGCCACACGGATGAACAGCGACGGGTGGGCGCGCTCTGCACTGGACCACGTCAATCGCTGGACAAGCGTTGTGCTGATCGGGTTATTCCGGCGTTTAACCCGGGGAGCTCCCCCCTACGATGACTTCAGCGCTCAAGCCGTGCAGTAGGGACTTGACGTGGTAGCGCCACTTGCGGGCAGTCCAGCCGCACCCACGAGAAGGAGACACACAAATGACTGCAGTCCTGAGCCGAATCTTCGGCACAAAAAAGGAACAAGACCCATCCGCATCGCTGCTCGCCGAAGCCCTTGAACGCGAAGCGTTGCTTCAAGAGCACTTGGACGATGCGAATGAGCAACTCGAGTCGGTGCAAACGCGCTTCGACCTGATCCGCATGGCCACCGCCGACGGAACCTGGGACATGGTGGTGAACCACGATGACCCCTCCAACCCCAACAACCCTTTCTGGTGGTCGGACCAGTTCCGTCGTCTGCTGGGCTTTCGCAACGAACACGACTTCCCCAACGTGCTGTCGAGCTGGGCGACCCGGCTGCACCCCGACGACCGGGACGCCACCATGGCCGCTTTCGGCAAGCACCTGTCCGACCGGAGTGGCCGCACCCCCTACGACGTGACCTACCGACTGGCGGTCAAGAACGGCGAATACCGCTGGTTCCGTGCTCGAGGTGAAACCTTGCGTGCAGGCGATGGCACCGCGCTGCGCGTGGCGGGCTCACTCACCGACATCCACGACGCACGCACCCGGGAGCTGATGCTCGACACGCTGCTCACGCGATTTGACCTCGCCCGCGAAATGCTGCAGGACGGCCTGTGGGACATGGAAGTGCTGGCCGGCGACACGGTGAACCCGAAAAACCCCTTCTGGTGGTCCGACCAGTTCCGCCGCCTGCTGGGCTTTGAGACCGTCGCCGAGTTCCCAGACGTGCTCGAGAGCTGGGCCTCGCGGTTGCATCCCGATGATGCCGAGCGGGTGGTGAAGGCGTTTGGCGCGCACATCAACGACCGCAGCGGCCACACGCCCTACGACATCGAGTACCGCTTGCGCTGCAAGGACGACAACTACCGCTGGTTCCGCGCGCGGGGCCAGACCAAGCGGCTTCCAGACGGCACACCGGTTCGGGTGGTCGGCGCACTGGCCGACATCTCGCTGCAAAAGCACGAAGAAGAAAACCAGCGCCTGGCTGCCGAAAACAATGCCTTCATGGACAACTCTCTCAAGAGCATTGGCGACATCGTCGGGTCCATCCAGAAAGTGGCGCACCAGACCAACCTGCTGGCGTTGAATGCCTCGGTCGAAGCGGCCCGTGCCGGCACGGCTGGCCGTGGCTTTGCGGTGGTGGCCGATGAAATCCGCACGTTGGCCCATCAGGTCCACAGCGCGACAGGCCAAATCGTGTCCATCCAGACCAGCCTGACCGACCGGCGCAACCGCAAGTAAAACGACCTCAACGCCACCGCAGCCGGCAACGGCTGCGGTCAATTGCCGCCAGCGGCCCTCAAGCGACGGCTGTCTTGCGCCGGGCGCGTGAGGTACTTGAAGCTGCCCGTGGCTTGAGCGAGCAGCACGCCGGCCTCGTTGAACAACGAGGCCTCGCAAAACGCCAGCGTGGGCGTGCGCGACAGCACCCGACCGCGCGCCGTCAGGCGTCCTTCGGCGGGGCGCATGAAGGTGGTTTTCATCTCGATGGTGATCACGCCACGGCCCAGCGTGGCTGGCGCGGCATCCATCGGCACGTCGGCGCTGCGCGCTGCATGTGCCATGGTCACGTCGAGCAGCGTCATGGTGATGCCACCGTGCGCCATGTGCAGCGAGTTGTGCTGATCGGCACGCAGCGGCAGCGCGATCTCGGCCTCGCCGCCTTGCATGCGCAGCAACTCGAAGCCCATGGCCTGCACGAACGGGATCAACACCGGAAATTCCATCGCGCTATTTTCCCAGCGACTCGAAGAAGGCGCGGCTGTCGGTGTCGCGGCCCAGAAATCGCCGCAGCAACTCCTCCGGCGCCACCTGGCCGCCTTGCTCGAGCACCGTCTCGCGGTAGCGTCGGCCCACCTGCACATCGAGCCGGTCGGCCGCGAAGGCGGTTCGCAAGTCCTCGGCGATCACCAGGCTCCACAGGTAGCCGTAGTAGCCGGCCGCGTAGCCGCTGGCGATGTGCTCGAAGCCGGCCGGAAACCGCGTGCCGCTCACGCTGCCCAGCGGCGTGTCGGCCTCCATGCGCGTCCACAGCGCCAGCGGTTCGGTGCTGTCGCGTCCATGCAGCGCCAGGTCGTAGCGGGCATACAGGTGCTGGCGCGAAAACTGGATGCCTTTGCCGAAGTCGCGCGCGGCCAGTGCCCGGGCCAGCCGCTCGGCAGACAGCACCGGGCAGGACCGGCACAGCGGCGCCATCAGCGCGAGCACCTGCGGGTCGTAGGCCCAGTCCTCGAGCATCTGCGAGGGGGCTTCCACGAAGTCCAGAGGCACGTTGGTGCCGCCTTGTGCGGCGTAGCGCGTGTTCGACAGCAGCGAATGCAGCGCATGGCCGAATTCGTGCAGCAAGGTTTCGAGTTCGTCGAGCGTCAGCCCCTGGCGGTTGAAGTTGACGACCAGCGCGGCTGCGGGGCGCCGTGCGGCCAGCGTGGACGCATTGCGAAAGCTCCACACCGCCGCGTGGTTGAACTTGTCGGCGCGCGGATACAGATCGACGAACAACGTGCCCAGCAGCGCCTTGGTGCGCGTGTCGGTGACCGAGTAGCCGCGCGCATCGCGATGCCACAGCGCCTGGCGCTGCGCCAGCGGCTCGACCGACACGCCCAGCAGACGAGCGGCCAGCGCGAACGCCAGACGCAAGCTGGCTTCGGGCGGCAGGTACGCCCGGAACTGCTCCTGATCGACTGCGTAACGGGCGCGGCGCAGCCGTTCGGAATAGAACGCCACGTCCCAGCGCTGGATCACCGTGTCGTCGATGGACTGGTGCAGGTGCCGGGCCTTCTCGGCGCGCAACTCGGCCAGATCGGACAGCTCGCGCTGCCGCACGGCGTCCTTCACTGTGACGAGAAACGATTGCGCCTGCGACTCACTGCGCACCATGCGCCGACGCAGCACGAAGTCGGCGTAGGACTCAAAGCCGAACTGCTGCGCCAGCTCACGCCTCGCCCGCGCCAGCGCGGCCAGCGTCTGGATGTTCTCGGGGCCGCCTTGTGACATGAAGGCACGCCACATGCGCTCGCGCGTGGCCGCCCGGGTCGCGTTATCGAGCAGCGGAAACACCGTGGCTTGCGCCAGATCCAGCCGGAATCGCCCCTGAGCGTCGCGTGGAGCGTGCCGCCACACATCGCCCGGCACACCGTCAAGTTCGGCCGCCGTGAACGACAGCCGGGTGCGGTCCTCACGCAGCCGGCGCTCGAAGCGCTGGGTGAGCCCCGTGATGTCCTCGCGCAGCCCACGCACGCGCTGCTGGCGATCGACTGGCAGCGCCACACCGGCGTCTTCGAAATCGTCGAGCACCTCGCGCAGGTAGCGCCGGTCGATGTCGTCGGCCGGGTTGACCTGCTGCAGCCGTGCGTGGATCGGCGCATCCTGCAAAAAGCGCGCGACGAACGCGTCGTGCTCGCGCTCGCAGGCATCGGCCGCGTCACGGATCGCCTTGCGCGGGCTGACCGCCGCCAACAAACCCAACGGCCCGAGCGTGTCTTCCTCGCGCCGGGTCATGGCATCGAATTCGGCGAGCAACGCGACCGTGGGTGGCTCGCTGCCCTGGGCCAGACGGGCTTGCACTCGACGCAAGTCGGCCAGCATCGCGGCGCAATCCGCAGCCACGGCCGCAGCGCTGCGTGGCACCGAGAAGACGAACGCCGCGGCATCTCGCGGCGAGCCAGCGCCCTCAGCGGCGTGCGCGATCGGAATGCACGCCAGCCCCGCGCTCAGCGCGACCGCCAGCGACCGCAGGCTGCTCGTCAGCTGCCGGACCGTCAGAACGGGCACCGATCGCAGTGCTGCGTCCACGCGCAGCACACCGAGTTCCACCCGATGGATCAAAGCGCGCCGGCCGAGGTGTCGAAGTCGAAATCGAGCACGTGGCGCGAGGCCCGCATGGCGCCGAGCTGCACGGCGATTTCCTTGTGGTGCGGATGGTTCTGGTAGGCCTCGAGCTGTGCGACATCGGTGTAGGCCGACACCAGCACCACGTCGACATTGGCTTCGAGGCCCTCGCGACGGATGCCCACATCGAACTCGACGATGCCCGGCACCAGATTCGCGCAGGAATCCAGCAGCGCCTTGAAGCGCGGGGCATCGGCCGGCTGGTGCAGGCTCCACATGACGATGTGACGGATCATTCGGTTCGGTCCTTGACGGTGCAGTGGCAGGTGACGGCACGCGACGCCCGCGGGTGGGCCGCGTCACGGTGGAAGTGCGTGAGCGTAGCAAGGCCCCACGACAGGGCTGTTTCCGGTCGGTGAATACACTGCCCGCCATGAATTCAAGAACCACCACCGCGGCCGCACCGCAGACGCTGAGCGCCGGCCCGGCCTGGAACTGGCGCAACCGCTTCCTCGCACTCGGCACCGAACACCACACCGAACTGCCGCCGCAGCCCGTGCCAACACCGCACTGGGTGGCTCGCAGCGAGTCGTGCGCCGAACTGCTCGGCCTGCCCGCCGACTGGGCAGACCGTCCGGATTGGAGCGCGCTGGAGGTGTTCAGCGGCAACGCGCTGTGGCCGGGCATGCGCCCGCTGGCCAGCGTCTACAGCGGACACCAGTTCGGCGTGTGGGCGGGTCAATTGGGCGATGGCCGCGCGCTGTGGCTGGGCGAGATCGACACGCCTTCGGGTGTGCAGGAAGTACAGCTCAAGGGCGCGGGGCAGACGCCGTACTCACGCACCGGCGATGGACGCGCGGTGCTGCGCTCGTCGATCCGCGAGTTCCTGTGCTCCGAGGCGATGCACGGCCTGGGCATTGCGACCACGCGCGCCCTGTGCATCACCGGCTCGCCGCTGCCGGTGCTGCGCGAGCAGCTCGAAACCGCTGCGGTGGTGACCCGCGTGGCCCCGAGCTTCATCCGCTTTGGTCACTTCGAGCATTTCGGGCAGGCCGAAGGCCCCGAAGCGCTGCAGCGGCTGCTCGACTTCGTGATCGACCACCACTACCCCGAGTGCCGCCACGCGCCGGTGCCCGCCGTGGCGCTGCTCAAGGTCGTGGCCATGCGCACCGCCGAGACGATGGCGCAGTGGCAGGCGGTGGGTTTTTGTCACGGGGTGATGAACACCGACAACATGTCGATCCTGGGCCTGACCATCGACTACGGACCGTTCGGCTTTCTGGACGCCTACGACCCGGGCCACATCTGCAACCACACCGATCGCCAGGGCCGCTATGCGTTCTCGCGCCAGCCAAGCGTGGCGTTCTGGAACCTGCACGCGCTGGCTCAAAGCCTGATGCCGCTGATCGTGCATGCCAACGAAGCGCTCGACGCCATCGAGATCTACAAACCCATCTATGCCGACGAGATGCGCCGCCGGCTGCGCGCCAAGTGCGGCCTGACCACCACGCAGCCCGGCGATGCCGGTCTGATTGACTGGCTGCTCAAGCAGATGGCCTACGAGCGTACCGACCACACCATCTTGTTCCGCCGGCTGGCCGGCTTCAACTCGGCCGAAGGTGCGGACAACAGCACCGTGATGAGTCTGTTCAAGGACCCCAAGTTCATCGAACTGTGGGCCAAGGCCTACGGCGAGCGGCTGCGCGCGGAAGACAGCGTGGACGCCGAGCGCTGCGCCGCGATGAAGCTCACCAACCCCGCCGTGGTGCTGCGCAACCACCTGGCCGAATCGGCCATCCGCCAGGCCCAGGCCGGTGACTTCTCGGAAGTGAACCGCCTGCTCGGCGTGCTGCAAGACCCGTTCAACGACGCGCTCGACGGCACGTCGGATGCCGACTTTCCGCCGCAGTGGGCGCAGCACATCGAAGTGTCTTGTTCGTCCTGAACAATCGAGCCGGAGCCGCCTGACATGACCGACGACAAGCCCCGCGAAATCCGCAAGACCGACGCCGAGTGGCGCGCGCAACTCGACGCCGAGCAGTACGCGGTCGCCCGTCAGGGCGGCACCGAACGCGCCTTCACCGGCAAGTACTGGGACCACTTCGAGCCCGGCAGCTACCACTGCATCGGCTGCGGAACACCGCTGTTCGCGGCCGGCAGCAAGTTCGACGCGGGCTGCGGCTGGCCGAGTTATGCGGAACCGATCAACGCCACGGTCGTCGAACGGCTGGTCGATCGCAGCCACGGCATGGTGCGCATCGAGGTGCGCTGCAACCGCTGCGGCTCGCACCTGGGGCATGTGTTCAACGACGGGCCGGCGCCGACCGGCGAGCGCTTTTGCATCAATTCGGCTTCGATCGATTTCAAGTCACCGGACTGACTGGCGTGCGCCCATGAAACTGCTGCTCGATTTCCTGCCGATCTTCCTGTTCTTCGGCACGTTCAAATACGCCGAATCGCACAAGGAGTGGGCGGCGGCATTCGCCTCCGAGCACTTGGGCTTCATCGTGTCGGGCGGTGTGGTCGGGGTCAAGGAAGCCCCGGTGCTGCTGTCCACCGTGGTGGTGATCATCGCCACCGCCTTGCAGGTGGCCTGGCTGATGGCGCGCGGCAAGAAGGTCGACATGATGCTGTGGGTGAGCCTGGCGCTCGTGGTGGTGCTGGGCGGGGCGACCATCTGGTTCCACAACGAGAACTTCATCAAATGGAAGCCCAGCGTGCTGTACTGGACGATGGCGCTGGCGCTGTGGGCCAGTGCCACCTTGTTTGGCAAGAACCTGCTGGTCAAGCTCATGGGCGAGCAGCTCAAGCTGCCGGCGGCCATCTGGGCGCGGCTCAACTGGCTGTGGTGCGCGTTCTTCACCGCGATGGGCGTGATCAACCTGTATGTGGCCTACAACTTCTCGACCGAAACCTGGGTCAACTACAAACTGTTTGGCGGCATGGGGCTGATGTTCGCTTTCATGATCGGCCAGGGGCTGTACCTGAGCCGCCACATGGAAGACGACGGCAACGATGCCGCGCCACCGGCCGCCTGACACCATGAGCGTTTCAGCCACCGACATCGAACGCGTGCTCGCAGCCGCCTTGCAGCCCACGCAGCTCGAGGTGCAGGACGACAGCCATCTGCACGCGGGCCATGCGGGTGCTCGCGAGGGCCGCCACTACACCGTGCGGCTGACCAGCGAGCGCTTCACCGGCCTGAACCGCGTGGCACGGCACCGGCTGGTTTACGACGCGCTGCAGCACGAGATGCGCTCGGGCATCCACGCCCTGGTCATCGATGCCCGATCACCGGCAGATGTCGCCGTCGCCCGAACCGATGGCCATACTTGACCCTTTTCCACGGCGCCTGGACGCCGGCCTTCCTGGTGACGCTGCGACGGTGCCCCACCGTCCAGGCGCTGCCCTAACCCTCCGAGTTGAAAGTCTCACCGCCATGAACAAGTCGTTCTCATCCCTGGCCCTGGCCACGCTCACCGTGGCGTTGCTCGCACCACTTCCCTCGCTGGCCCAGAACGTGGCCATCGTCAACGGCAAGGCCGTCCCCAAAGCGCGCTTCGATGCGCTGCTCGCGCAAGTCACCAAGCAAGGCCAGCCGAAGACGCCAGCGCTCGAAGCTCAGGTGCGCGACGAAGTCGTGCTGCGCGAAATGTTCGTGCAGGAAGCCGAAAAGCGCGGCCTGACCGCCTCGGCGGACTACAAGACGCAGATGGAATTCGCGCGTCAGACCATCCTGATCCGCGAGCTGTTCATGCAGTTCCAGGAGACCAATCCGGTCACCGATGCCGACATCAAGGCCGAGTACGACAAGTTCAAGGCCCAGTCCGCAGGTGTTGAATACCGCGCCCGCCACATCCTGGTCGAATCCGAAGACGAGGCCAAGGCCCTGATCGCTCAGATCAAGGGCGGCGCCAACTTCGAAGAGCTGGCCAAGAAGAGCTCCAAGGACACCGGATCAGGCGCCAACGGCGGTGACCTCGACTTCGCGAACGCCGCGGCCTATGTCCCCGAGTTCTCGCAGGCCATGACCAAGCTCAAGAAGGGCGAGATGACCGACACGCCCGTGAAGTCGCAGTTTGGTTTCCACATCATCCGCCTCGATGACACGCGCGAAGCCAAGGTGCAGTCGCTCGACGAGATCAAGCCGCAAATCCAGCAACGCATTGCGCAGCTGAAGATGGCCAAGTTCCGCGACGACATCCGCGCCAAGACCAAGACCGACTACAAGTTCGCCGAGTAACCCCACCGGCCCGCCGCTGGGGCTCGGCTAGACGGCGGGCTCCAGACGGCCGGCTTCGATGCGCAGTTGCCGGTCGCAGCGTGCGGCGACCGAGCGGTCGTGGGTGACCAGCACCAGCGTGGTGGCGCTCTCGCGGTTGAGTTCGAACATCAGCTCCATCACCCGCTCGCCGGTCGCGAAATCGAGGCTGCCGGTGGGCTCGTCGGCCAGCAGCAACGCCGGGCGCACGATGAAAGCCCGTGCCAGCGCCACGCGCTGCTGTTCGCCGCCCGACAGCACCCGCGGGTAGTGGCTCAAGCGGTTGCCCAGCCCCACGCGCTCGAGCATCTCGGTGGCCCGCACACGCGCATCGTTGCGGCCTTGCAGCTCCAGCGGCAGCATCACGTTTTCGATCGCGCTCAGATTGCCCAGCAACTGAAAGCTCTGGAACACGAAGCCCACGTGCTGAGCACGCACCGCCGCTCGGGCGTCTTCGTCGAGGCTGAACAGATCGATGCCGGCCAAACGCACGCTGCCGCTGGTGGGCGTGTCCAGACCGGCGATGATCGACAGCAGCGTGCTCTTTCCTGAGCCCGATGCGCCCACGATGGCGACCGATTGCTGGCGCTGCAGACCGAAGCTGATGTCGTGCAGGATCGTCAGCGGGCCGCCGGGATCGGGCACCTGCTTGGTGATGCGATCAACGGCGATGATGAGGTCAGACATGAATGAGCCAGGAAAACCAGCAAACGAGAAACCGATGCAGCCAGCGCCGTCGGTGAGCGCTGCGCGTCGGGGCGTGTTGAGCCGTGCGTTTCACTGTACCGCGCTG
>CANBSV010000019.1 GCA_947372225.1 Burkholderiales bacterium
GCTCTTTTCAGGGTGGAACTGGGTCGCAAAAATGTTATCCCGCGCCACGGCCGAGGTAAAGCGCTGGCCGTAGTCGGTTTCACCCACGCTGTGCGATGAATCCGCCGGGCGGGCGTGGAAGCTGTGCACGAAATAGAAGCTCGCACCATCGGGCACCCCGGACCACAACGCGTGGGGATGCGCCTGATGCACCTGGTTCCAGCCCATCTGAGGCACCTTGTAGCGGCTGCCATCGGGCTGCAACTGTCCCTCTAGGCGGAAGCGGATCACCTCTCCCGGGATCAGGTTCAGACCGGGCGTGCCGGCACCGGGCGGGCCTTCTTCGCTGTGCGACAGCAGCATTTGCATCCCCACACACACGCCGAGGAGCGGCTTGTGGGCCGCCGCGTGCAGCACGGCGGGCAGCAAACCGGAGTCGCTCAATTCACGCATGCAATCGGGCATGGCGCCTTGCCCCGGCAGCACGATGCGCTCGGCGGCGTAGACCACGTCGGGGTCGGACGTGACGAGCACCTCGTAGCCCGAGCCCTGTGCCACGTGGATCACTGCCTGCGACACCGAGCGCAGATTGCCCATGCCGTAGTCGACCACGGCCACCGTCTTGCTCACAGGCTGCCCTTGGTCGATGGAATGGTGCTGCCCATGCGCGGGTCGATCTCGACCGCAAAGCGCAGCGCCCGTGCAAACGCCTTGAACACCGTCTCGCACTGGTGGTGGGCGTTGCTGCCGCGCAGGTTGTCGATGTGCAGCGTCACACCCGCGTGGTTCACAAAGCCGTGAAAGAACTCGTAGACGAGTTGCGTGTCCAGATCACCGAGCATGCCGCTGGTGAAAGGCACTTCCATCGTGAGCCCGGGCCGGCCGGAAAAATCGATCACGACGCGCGATAGCGCCTCATCAAGCGGCACATAAGCATGGCCGTAGCGGCGCAGCCCGCGCTTGTCGCCCAGTGCCTTTGCCACCGCCTGCCCAAGCGTGATGCCGATGTCTTCGACCGTGTGGTGGCCGTCGATGTGCAAGTCGCCCTTGGCTTCGATCTCGAGGTCGATCAACCCGTGGCGGGCGATCTGGTCGATCATGTGATCCAGAAAGCCGATGCCGGTGGCAAGCTTCGCGACGCCAGTGCCGTCGAGGTCGACAGCCACGCGAATTTGCGTTTCGCTGGTGTTGCGGGTCACCTCGGCGCGGCGGGGTGATGACGTGCTGGCGGGTGTGCTCATCGCGGGCTCACTTCAGGGTGGGTGTGGATATGGCGTCGAGTGCTGCAAGCAGCGCGTCGGTCTGCGCCTCGGTGCCCACGCTGATGCGCAGGAAGGGCGCAATGCGCTCGGGCTTGCGGAAGTGGCGCACCAGCACCTTGTGGTCACGCAGGCCCGCGGCCAGCATCGCCCCGTCGCTGCCGGGCCGGCGGGCAAAGACGAAGTTGGCGGCCGACGGGAGCACCGCAAAGCCTCTGTCCTGAAGCCCGGCCACCATGCGCTCACGCGTGGCGATGACCTGCCGGCAAGTCGCGCGAAACCAGTCGTCATCCTCCATGGCCGCCACCGCACCCGCCAGGGCCAGCCGGTCCAGCGGGTAGGAGTTGAAGCTGTCTTTGATGCGGCCCAGCGCCTCGATCAGGTCGGGGTGGCCCACTGCGTAGCCCACGCGCAGGCCTGCCAGCGCCCGCGACTTCGACAGGGTGTGCACAACCAGCAACTGCGGAAACTCGCGCACAAGCGACACCGCCGATTCGCCGCCGAAATCCACGTAGGCCTCATCGACCACCACCACCGAGTCGGGGTTGCCGATCAGCAGCCGACGCACCTCGGTCAGCGGCAGGGCGACGCCGGTCGGGGCATTCGGGTTGGGGAAGATGATGCCGCCGTTGAGGCCGGCCCGAAGGTAGTCATCGACCCGCAGCGAGAAGTCCTCGGCCAGCGCGATCTCACGCGCCTGAATGCCATAAAGCCTGGCATAAACCGGATAAAAGCTGTAGCTGATGTCCGGGTACAGCAACGGCGCGTCGTGCTTGAGCAGACCCAGAAACACGTGCGCGAGCACCTCGTCCGACCCGTTGCCAACGAAGACCTCTTTCGCGTCCAGGCCGTGGTGACGGGCGATCGCTTCTTTCAGTGCGCTGGCCTGCGGATCGGGATACAGACGCAGCGGGTCCCCGCTGGCCGCAGCAATGGCGGCCAGCACCCGCTCGCTCGGGCCATACGGACACTCGTTGGTGTTGAGCTTGACCAGCCCGTCGATGCGCGGCTGCTCGCCTGGCACGTACGGCGTCAGGGTGTGGACGATGTCGCTCCAGAAACGGCTCACGGCAGTCCCCTCAGCTGCGATTCTTCAGCCGCATCTCTGCGGCTTGGGCATGGGCCTGCAGACCTTCGCCGTAGGCCAGTTCGGCGGCGATCACGCCCAAGGACTGAGCACCAGCTTCGCTGACTTCGATCAGGCTGCTGCGCTTTTGGAAATCGTAGACGCCCAGCGGCGACGAGAACCGCGCCGTGCCCGAGGTGGGCAGCACGTGGTTCGGCCCTGCGCAGTAGTCGCCCAGGCTTTCGCTGGTGTATGCGCCGAGGAAGATCGCACCGGCGTGGCGCAGCAGCGGCTCCCAGCGGTGCGGCTCGCTGGAGCTGACCTCAAGGTGCTCGGGCGCGATGCGGTTGCTGATCTCGCAGGCCTCTTCCATGCTGCGCGTGAGGATCAACGCGCCGCGGCCTTCCAGCGAGGCTCGAATGACGTCGCGCCGCGGCATGGCCTCGATCAGGCGGTCGATCTCGATCTGCACCCGGGCGATGTAGCCCGCGTCGGGGCTGAGCAGGATGCTTTGCGCGAGTTCGTCGTGCTCCGCCTGGCTGAACAGGTCCATCGCCACCCAGTCGGGCGGCGTGCTGCCGTCGGCCAGAACAAGGATTTCGCTCGGGCCGGCGATCATGTCGATGCCCACCTTGCCGAACACGCGCCGCTTGGCGCTGGCCACATAGGCATTGCCCGGGCCGGTGATCTTGTCGACGGCCGGCACCGTGGCCGTGCCGTAGGCCAGCGCGGCGACCGCTTGGGCGCCACCGATCGCGAACACCCGGCTCACACCCGACACCGCAGCGGCCGCCAGCACCAGCGGGTTGCGCTCACCACGGGCTGCATCAGGCGATCCATCACGACGCGCCGGCGTGGGCACCACCATCACGATTTCGCCCACGCCGGCCACCTGGGCCGGCACCGCGTTCATCAGCACGCTGGACGGATACGCCGCCTTGCCGCCGGGCACGTAAATGCCCACGCGGTCGAGCGGCGTGACCTTCTGGCCCAGCAAGGTGCCGTCGGCATCGCGATAGGTCCAGGAACGGCCACAGGCCTCGAGCTGGCGCTGGTGGTAACTGCGCACACGTTCGGCGGCGGATTGCAGCGCCGAGCGCTGGGCCGGCGTGATGGCGAGCAGCGCCGCTTGCAACTCGTCGTGGCCGATTTCCAGAGCCGCCACCGAAGCGGCCTCGACGCCATCAAAGCGCTGCGTGTATTCGAGCACCGCGGCATCACCACGCGTGCGCACATCGGCCACGATGGCCGCCACCCGTGTCTCGATCGCGTCATCGGTTTCGGCCGACCAATGCAGCACGCGCTCGAAGTCGGCAGCAAAACCCGCGGCGCTGGTGTCGAGATGGCGGATGCGAACGGTCATGACGGAATGGCGCTGGCGAAGGCGTCGATGATGGCGCGGATCGGCTCGCGCTTGAGCTTGAGCGCGGCCTGGTTGACGACCAGGCGCGCCGAAATCTGCATGATCTCCTCGACCTCGACGAGGTGGTTGGCCTTGAGCGTGTTGCCGCTGGACACCAGATCGACGATGGCATCGGCCAGCCCGGTCAGCGGCGCCAGCTCCATCGAGCCGTAGAGCTTGATCACGTCCACATGCACGCCCTTGTCGGCAAAGTGCTGACGCGCGGTCAGCGTGTACTTGGTCGCCACGCGGATGCGCGAGCCCTGCTTCACCGCATTCGCGTAGTCGAAGTCGGCGCGCGTGGCCACGCTCATGCGGCATTTCGCGATCTTCAAGTCCAGCGGCTGGTACAAGCCGGAGCCACCGTGCTCGATGAGCGTGTCCTTGCCGGTCACGCCCAGATCGGCGCCGCCGTACTGCACGTAGGTCGGCACGTCGCTGGCGCGCACCAGCACCACGCGCACATCAGGACGGTTGGTGCCAATGATCAGCTTGCGGGACTTTTCCGGATCCTCCGAGACCTCGATCCCGGCGGCCTGGAGCAGCGGCAAGGTCTCTTCAAAGATGCGTCCCTTGGACAGCGCGAGGGTGATCACGGCAGTGCTTTCATGTGGGGAGGGCTGATTTGACGCGCTCGATGTCGGCGCCGATGGCACGCAGCTTGGCTTCCATCTGGTCGTAGCCACGGTCAAGGTGATAGATGCGATCGACCACCGTCTCGCCGTCGGCCACGAGCCCTGCAATCACCAGGCTGGCCGAGGCGCGCAGGTCAGTGGCCATCACGGTAGCGCCCGACAAGCGGGGCACGCCATGCACCACAGCCACCGGACCGTTGACATCGATGCGCGCCCCAAGTCGAACCAGTTCGTTCACGTGCATGTACCGATTCTCGAAGATGGTCTCTGTCACCGTGGCAGCGCCGTCGGCGATGCAGTCGAGCACCATGAACTGCGCTTGCATGTCGGTCGGGAACAAGGGGTATTCGCTGGTGCGAAAGCTCACCGCGCGCGGGCGCTGCTGGCTGCACACGCGAATCCAGTCGTCGCCGGTCTCGATCGTGACGCCGGCTTCGCGCAACTTGTCGATCACTGCCGCGAGGTGATCGGCGCGGGTGCGGCGCAGCACAACATCACCGCCGGTGGCCGCCACCGCACACAGGAAGGTGCCGGCCTCGATGCGATCGGGCACGATGCGGTGGCTGGTTGCTCCGACCAGGCCACGCAGACGCTCGACACCCTGTACGCGGATGCGGCCGCTGCCCTGGCCTTCGATGCGTGCCCCCATCTTGACCAGCATGTCGGCCAGGTCGACCACCTCGGGCTCCTGGGCGGCGTTCTCGAGCACGGTCTCACCCTCGGCCAGCGTGGCGGCCATGAGCAGGTTCTCGGTGCCGGTCACGGTGACCATGTCGGTGGTGATGCGCGCGCCGCGCAGGCGCTGCGGTTGCCCATCGGCACCCACAGGCGCCATGGCGATGATGTAGCCGTGCTCGACGGTGATGGCCGCGCCCATGGCCTGCAGACCCTTGATGTGCTGGTCGACCGGCCGCGACCCGATGGCGCAGCCGCCGGGCAACGAGACACGGGCCCGCCCGAAGCGCGCCAGCAGCGGGCCAAGCACCAGGATCGACGCCCGCATGGTCTTGACCAGGTCGTACGGCGCTTCGGGCAGGTGCACTGCCGACGCATCAAGCGACACCTCATCGGGCTGCGCTGGACTGCGCTCGGCCACCACCCCCATGTTGCGCAGCAGCTTGAGCGTGGTGTTGACATCCTGCAGGTGCGGCACGTTGCTCAGCGTCAACGGTTCAGCGCACAGCAGCGCCGCGCACAGCTGTGGCAGCGCGGCGTTCTTGGCTCCGGAAATGGTCACCTCTCCGTGGAGAGGGCGACCACCGCGTATCAGAAGTTTGTCCATGAGCGTGTTTGGGCGACTGCGGCACGAACGAGCCCGGTCAACGGGGCTCGCCTACTGCAGCCTTGGGCCGCAGCGGCTTTCAGTGGTGATGCAGGGTGGCTCGGTCGGGGCTGGTGCTCCACTCATGGGGAGTCAGCGTCTTCATGGACAAGGCGTGGATTTCAGCGCGCATCCTGTCGCCCAGAGCCCGATAAACAATTTGGTGGCGAGCCACTCGGTTGAGGCCGTCAAACGCATGCGTCACGATGGTGGCGAAGAAATGCCGCCCGTCGCCTTGCACCTCAAGGTGCTCGCAAGCCAACCCCTCGGCGATGTAGCGCTGAACGTCGTTCGCGGTGGGATCAGACATCCTCAAATTATGGCCCAGGCCCGCTCAGTGACGAATCTTGTAGCCGATGCGCAGCAGGTGTATCGCCACGACCGACGCCAGCACCAGACTGGCCAACGCAACGCCCAGGCTCAACCACAGTGACACATCGCTGGTGCCGAAGAAGCCGCAGCGGAAACCATCGACCAGATAGAACAGGGGATTCATGTGGCTGACCGCCTGCCACACGGCAGGCAGGCTGTGCACCGAATAGAACACGCCAGCCAGGAAGGTCATGGGCATGACCACGAAATTCTGGAAGGTCGCGATCTGGTCGAACTTCTCTGCCCACAGCCCTGCGATCAATCCGAGTGTGCCCATGGTGGCCGCACCGAGCAGCGTGAACACCACGACCCAGCCCGGGTGCGCCAGCGTCAGTGGCGCGAACCACATGGACACCGCCAGCACGCCGACGCCCACCGTCAGACCGCGCACCATGGAAGCGCCCACATACGACACGAACCACGCCCAGTGAGACAGCGGCGTGACCAGCACGAACACCAGATTGCCGCTGATCTTGCTCTGGATCAGCGATGACGAGCTGTTGGCAAAGGCGTTTTGCAACACGCTCATCATCACCAGACCGGGAATCAGGAAGCTGCCGTAGCCCAAGCCCGCGACGGTCGGCACACGGTCCTGGAGCACGTGGCCGAAGATCAGCAGATAGAGCACTGCGGTGAGCACGGGAGCGGCCACCGTTTGCACGCTGACCTTGCGAAAGCGCAGAACCTCCTTGTGGAAAAGGGTGCCCGCACCGGTCAGCGCATGGACCTTGGACACCGTGAGTGCCTGCGTCATGGGCTCACCACCTCGGTGTCGCCTTGCATGATCTCGAGGAACACGTCTTCGAGGTCGGCGCGACCGATCTCCAGATCCTCGGGCTGGCCGCCCGCCGCGCGCAGGGTCGCCAGCACCGACTCGACCTCCGCCGCGTTGCGCGTCTTGATCTGCACGATGCGACCAGTGACGCGCGCCTGTGCCTCGAGCGCGGTCGGCAGCGGCGTGTCGAGCTTGAAGCGCAGCATGGTGCTCGCGCGCCCGGCCAACAGCGCCGAGGTCCGGTCGAGCGCCACCACGCGGCCGTGCTTGAGCATCGCCAGGCGGCCGCACAACGCCTCGGCCTCCTCCAGGTAGTGCGTGGTCAGCAGCACGGTGTGGCCTTGCTTGTTGAGCTTCGAGATGAAATGCCACAGCGTCTGGCGCAACTCGACATCAACGCCGGCAGTGGGCTCGTCGAGCACGATCACCGGCGGGCGGTGCACCAGCGCTTGCGCGACCAGCACCCGGCGTTTCATGCCACCCGACAACTGACGCATGTTGGCGTCGGCCTTGTCGGCCAGCCCGAGGCTGTCGAGCAGTTCGTCGATCCACGCGTCGTTGGCGCGGCGGTCGGTGCGCACGCCGAAGTACCCACTTTGGATCTGCAGCGTTTCGCGCACACTGAAGAACGGGTCGAACACCAACTCCTGCGGCACGATGCCCAGGCTGCGGCGCGCTGCCGCGAAGTCGGTGACGACATCATGACCATGCACCGTGACGCTGCCGGCGCTGGCCCGTGACAAACCCGCCAGGATGCTGATCAAGGTCGTCTTGCCCGCCCCGTTGGGGCCGAGCAGACCGAAAAACTCGCCGGGCTGAATGTCGAAGCTGACGTTGTCGAGCGCCTGCACGCGGCTGCGCGAACCGCTGTAGGCCTTGCTGACACCGCGAAAGGACACGGCCGCCGCGACGGCGCCGCCTGGAAGATCGGTCATGAGTGCCCGGATTGTAGAAAGCAGCCCCGATGGCAACGGGTCACGAACTTTGAAACGGGCATGATGGAGTCCGCGATCCCCACCCCGCACCCCAGGAGTTTCGTGATGCCCGTCATCGATTCCATCGCCGCCGAGGCGGCTGCCATGACCGCAATCCGGCGCGACTTGCACGCCCATCCCGAACTGTGTTTCGAGGAGCAGCGCACCTCAGACCTGATCGCGAAACAACTCACCGAGTGGGGCATTCCGATCTACCGCGGTCTGGGCAAGACCGGCGTGGTGGCGATCCTGAAAAACGGCACGTCGACACGCGCGGTGGGGCTGCGGGCCGACATCGACGCGCTGCCCATGAGCGAGCGCAACACCTTTGCGCACGCGAGCCGCCACCCCGGCAAGATGCACGCCTGCGGCCATGACGGACATACCGCCACCCTGCTGGCGGCCGCGCGGCACCTGGCCACGCACCGCGATTACGACGGCACGATCTACCTCGTGTTCCAGCCTGCCGAAGAAGGCGGTGGGGGTGCGCGGGAAATGATCGCGGACGGCCTGTTCGAGCGCTTCCCGATGGAGGCCATCTTCGGGCTGCACAACTGGCCCGGCCTGGCCGTGGGCCAATTCGCCATCAGCAACGGCCCGTGCTTTGCCAGCAGCAACGAGTTTCACATCACGATCCACGGCAAGGGCTCGCATGCGGCGATGCCGCATCTGGGCGTCGACCCGGTGCTGGTGGCATGCCAGATGGTGCAGGCGTTCCAGACCATCATCACTCGCAACAAGCGGCCCGTCGAATCGGGCGTGATCTCGGTGACGATGGTGCATGCCGGCGAGGCCACCAACGTCGTGCCCGACCGCTGCGAGATCCAGGGCACGGTGCGCACCTTCACCCTGGAAGTGCTTGAACTCATCGAACAGCGCATGCAGGCCATCGCCGAGCACACCTGCGCCGCCTTCGGGGCCCGCTGCGAATTCGCCTTCAAGCGCAATTACCCGCCGACCATCAACCACCCCGCCGAAACCGCCTTCGCTCGCGGCGTGCTGAGCGATCTGGTGGGTGCCGACAACGTGCTCGCCTTCGAGCCGACGATGGGCGCCGAGGACTTCAGCTACTTCCTGCAAGCGCTGCCAGGGGCCTACTTCGTGATGGGCAACGGCGACGGCCAACACCGCGACGGTGGCCATGGCCTCGGGCCGTGCACGCTGCACAACCCCAGCTACGACTTCAACGACTCGCTGATTCCTCTGGGGGCGACCGCCTGGGTGCGTCTGGCCGAGCGGTGGCTGGGACGATCACCAGGCTGAAGCCTGTGCCGGTCAGCCGCGCAAACGGTTGATCAACCCTGCGGTCGAACCGTCGAGGTCGGCGTTGTCAGATCCGCCGGCCATCAGTCGCGGCAGCAGGTCGTTGCACAACGCCTTGCCGAGCTCAACGCCCCACTGATCGAAGCTGTTGATTCCCCACAGCGCGCCGCTGGTGAACACGCGGTGCTCGTACATGGCCACCAACGCGCCCAGGCCGTGCGGCGTCAACCGTTCCAGCAGCAGCGTGGTGCTGGGGCGATTGCCGGGAAAGTGCCGGTGCTGTGCGAGCGTCAGCGGATCCAGCTGCTTCGAGGCGGTGGGTGGGCTGTCGGCCAGCGCCTGCTCTGCGGTCTTGCCCTGCATGAGCGCTTGCGATTGCGCCAGGCCATTGGCCAGCAGCATGGCGTGCTGGCGTTCAAGTTGCTCCAGCAGCACGGGATCGAGGCCGGCACTGCCAAAGGTCGGTCGCCGCACCAGGATGAATTCGACCGGGATCAGGTCGGTGCCCTGGTGCAACATCTGAAAGTACGCGTGCTGGCCGTTGGTGCCGGGCTCGCCCCACACCACCGGGCTGGTCGCAAAGGGCAGCGCCTCGCCATCGCGGTCGACGCGCTTGCCGTTGCTTTCCATCTCGAGCTGCTGCAAATAGGCAGGCAGCCGCTTGAGACCCTGGTGGTACGGCGCGATGCTGCGACTGGCAGCACCATGGAAATTGCGGTACCACACGTCCAACAGGCCCAGCAGCACCGGCACGTTGGACGGCAGTGGTGCCTGGGCAAAGTGCTGGTCCATCGCGTACGCGCCGGCCAGCAAGTCGCGAAACTGATCCGCGCCCAGCGCGATCGCAATCGGCAAACCGATGGCCGACCACAGCGAATAGCGCCCGCCCACCCAGTCCCAAAAACCGAACGTCCTGATGATGCCGAACTCGCCGGCCGCCTCGACGTTGGTGGTGGTGGCCACAAAGTGGCGTGCGATGTCCTTGCCGCCGCGAGATTCGAACCAGACCCTGGCGACGTGCGCGTTGGCCATCGTCTCTTGCGTGGTGAAGGTCTTGCTGGCGATGATGAACAGCGTCTCGGCAGGCTTGAGGCGGCCCAACACCGAAGCGATGTCGTGGCCGTCGACGTTTGACACGAAATGAAACTGCAGGCCCGGATGCACAAACGCCTGCAGCGCGGGCAGCACCATCTGCGGACCCAGATCGCTGCCACCGATGCCGATGTTCACCACATGCCGAATGCCGCTGGACGCGCTGTCGCGCACGGTCTCGGCGTAAGCCAGCATGGCATTGAGCACACCGTGAACCTCGCGGCTGAACAGGCCACAGCCTCGCGGAGCGCGCAGCGCAGTGTGCAGCACGGCGCGGTCTTCGGTGGTGTTGATGGCCGCGCCCTCGAACATGGCGTCTCGCTGCGCCTCGAGGTCGCATTCGCGTGCCAGATCGATCAACAGCCGGAAGGTCGGCGCGTCGAGGTAATTCTTCGACAAGTCGGCAAACACGCCCGGCGCCTCGAAGCCCAGCGCATCAAAGCGACCGGCATCGCGGGCAAAGGCATCGCGCAGATCGAAGCGACTGCCGTGGGTGGCGAAGTGGCCCTGCAGGGCCGCCCAAGTGGCGGTACGGTCGCAGCGAGTCATGGCGATCTCACAACGCCAGGATCAAGGCGTCGAGTTTCCCGGCATCGACCGCAAACGCCCGAATGCCTTCAGCGAGCTTCTCGGTGGCCATCGCGTCTTCGTTGAGCGCGTAGCGAAAGCTGGCCTCGCTGTGGTGCACCGGTGCCATGCCCGAATCCTCGGACAGTGGCCCCAGCACGCGTGCGATCGGACCGTCGCTGGCCTGAAGCTGAGCGAGCAGCTCCGGGCTGATGGTCAGCAAATCGCAGCCGGCCAGCGCCTGGATCTGACCGACGTTGCGAAAACTCGCGCCCATCACCTCGGTGGCGATGCCAAACTGCTTGTAGTAACGGTAGATGTGCGAAACCGAACGCACGCCAGGGTCGTTGACGCCGGCACTGGCCGACTCGTCCCAGGACGGCCCTGCGGCCTTCTTGTACCAGTCGTAGATGCGCCCGACGAAAGGCGAGATCAGACGCACGCCCGCCTCGCCACAGGCCACCGCCTGCGCGAATGCGAACAGCAGCGTCAGGTTGCAGCGGATCCCTTCGCGTTCCAGTTCGCGCGCGGTCTGGATGCCTTCCCAGGTGGCAGCGATCTTGATCAGCACCCGCTCTCGCGCCACGCCCTCGGCCTCATACAAGCCAATGAGGCGTCGCGCGCGGGCCAGCGTGGCGCTCGCATCGAAGCTCAGTCGGGCATCGACCTCGGTGGACACGCGCCCTGGAACGACCTTGAGGATTTCCAGCCCGAAGCGCACCAGCGTGCGATCGACGATCTCATCAAGCGTGGCACCGCGATGTGCCCCAGCAGTCCGGGCCAGCAGCGGCGCGTAATCGGGCTGCTGAACGGCCTTGAGGATGAGCGACGGGTTGGTGGTCGCATCGCGCGGCGCAAAGACCGCCATTTGATTGAAGTTGCCGGTGTCGGCAACCACGGTGGTGAATTGTTTGAGTTGGTCGAGTTGATTCATGTCGGGCGGATTCGAGTCCAGCAAACAACATTAGAACCCGCTGCGGTGACAAACCGCCTGCGCAGCGTCATGTGACGCGTGCGGCTGCACAGCATGTGCGCGAGGGGTCAACCCACCTTGAGACTGGTTGCCGGTTCGCCACCCAAACCCAGCAACTCCTGCACGCCATGCAAGCGGGCGAGCTGGCTCAACCGCCCAGGCGGTGAGCGCATGGCAAACGAGCGACCTGAAGCCTGGGCGAGGCGGCGGCACTCGAGCAAGACTGCCAGCACCGAAGAATCGAAGTCGTGCAATCCGCCGGCGTCAATCACCAATTGATCGGCCGGCTCGCGCACGAGCGCCTGCTTGAGCAGACGCAGCACGTCACGCGCATCGCCGATTCCAACCGTGGCAGGCAACACCAGCATTTCAGCGACTCAGGTCCGCGCAGCGGCGGTCTTGTTGCGCTGGGCCAACTTGTTGATCAGCCCGTCGATGCCACTGGTGTTGATTTCCTGCGCAAAGCTGTTGCGATAGTTTTCGACCAACCAAACCCCAAGCACGTTGACGTCATAGATCTTCCAACCCGTGGACGCAGATTTCTCGAGGCGGTAGTCCAGCTGAATCGGATCACCCTTGCCCCGAACTTCGGTGCGCACGATGACCTCGTCGCCATCCTGCGCAGCGCGCGACGGCTTGATCTGCACGGTCTGGTCGCGCACCTGCGACAGCGCGCCGGTGTAGGTGCGCAGCAGCATCGTGCGGAACTCCTGCTCCAAGCTGGCCTGCTGCTCGGGCGTGGCCTGACGCCAATAGCGCCCGACCGCCGCCGACGTCATGCGCTGAAAGTTGACGTAAGGCAGCACCTTGGTTTCGATCAACGCGTTGAGCTTCTTGACGTCGCCGGCCTGCATCGCCTTATCGGCCTTGACGGCTTCGAGCACGTCGTTGGAGACCTTTTGCACGAGCGCATCGGGCGACTGCATGGCCGAAGCCATGGAAGCCGAGACCTCGGTGGTCTGCGCCCGCAGCGCCGGAGCTGCGACCGTCAGAAAACCCGCACAAATGGCCACAAGCAGTTTGGATGCATTCATGAACAGATCCTTTGTTGGAAGTTGACCCGCAAGCCGTTACTTAACGTCCGGCGGGTTGCCGTCGTAGACAAGGCTGCGGCGGCGCTGCAAATTGGCATCACGCACAAACGTGTACTTGTCGAGCACGGCATCGTCGAGGATGTCGCTGGCCTTGAGCAGATTGGCGCGTGCGTTCACGAACTGCAAGCCGGAGATGGCGATCGACCAGCCAGTGTCGTCCACCCAGAAGCCTGGCGTGGCGGCGATATCAAGCGGCAGGCCGAACGAATCGCGCAATGAATAGCCACCCAGAACCGGCCACACCATGTAAGGGCCAGCGCCAAAGCCCCACACACCCAGCGTCTGCCCGAAGTCTTCCGGGTACTTCTTGATGCCCAGTTCGGTGGCCACATCGAACAAGCCGACGATGCCCAAGGTGGTGTTGGTGGCCACACGCATGCCGTCGCTGCCACCGTTGCCAAATTTGCCCTGCAGCAAGCTGTTGATCCCTGACCACAGATCGCCGAAGTTGGCGAAGAAATTGGTCACGCCCGTGCGAACGACACTGGGCACGATGTACGTGTAGCCGGTGGCCACCGGCTTGATCACATGCGCGTCGAGTCCCTCGTTGAACGAGAACACGCCTCGGTTCCAGGATTCGAAAGGATCTTGTGGTACCGGAGCCGAGGTGCGCTGGGTTGTCGCGCAGCCTTGCAGCAACAGCGCGAGAGCCATCGCTGCGAACGTCAGTGATCGGGTCATGCCCAGACGGCCTGAACGGTTCATTATTTTTCTCCCTGGCCCTTGGCGGCTGGAGCCGAACCGCCTTCAGAGGCCTTGTTGTAGAGGAATTGACTGATCAGATTTTCAAGCACTACAGCAGACTGCGTTTGCGTGATGACGTCACCAGGAGCCAGGTTTTTCTCGTTACCTCCGGGTTCAATCCCGATGTACTGCTCTCCGAGCAACCCGGCCGTCAGGATCTTGGCGGAGCTGTCCTTGGGGAACGCGAACTTCTGCTGCAACTGCATCGCCACGCTGGCTTGAAAGGTCTTGTCGTCGAAGCTGATCGACTCGACACGACCGATCACCACGCCGGCGCTCTTGACGGCTGCTCGAGGCTTCAAACCGCCTATGTTGTCAAACCGTGCAACCACCGCATAGGTCTGATCGAAATTGATGCTGAGCAAGTTGCCAGCCTTCAACGCGAGGAACATCACTGCGGCGGCGCCCGCCATCACGAACAGCCCCACCCACACATCATGACGAGATTTTTGCACCGTCAGCCCCCTTGTCGATACATGACCATCAGATCGAAAACATCATGGCGGTGAGCACGAAATCCAGTGCCAGCACCGCCAGAGACGACACCACGACCGTGCGCGTGGTGGCTTGAGAAACACCTTCGGGCGTCGGCTTGCAGGTGTAGCCCTGCCACAGCGAGACGAAGGTGACCGTCAGGCCGAAAACCGCGCTCTTGATCACGCCGTTGCCCACGTCAGACCAGGCGCTCACACCGCCTTGCATCTGCGACCAGAAGGCACCGCCGTCAATGCCGATCAACGGCACCGCCACCAGCCAGCCCCCCAGCACGCCCACAGCGCTGAACACGCCAGCGAGCAGCGGCATCGAGATCAACCCCGCCACAAAGCGAGGCGCGAGCACCCGCTGCACGGGGTCGACAGCCATCATCTCCATCGCATCGAGTTGCTCGCCGGCCTTCATGAGGCCGATCTCAGCCGTCAACGAGGTGCCTGCCCGACCTGCAAACAGCAAGGCCGAGACCACCGGCCCGAGCTCGCGCACCAGTGACAGCGCCACCAGCAGGCCCACCGCCTCGGCAGACCCGTAACGCTGCAGCGTGTAGTAGCCCTGCAGGGCGAGCACGAAGCCGACAAACAATCCAGAAACACCAATGATCGACAGCGAGCGGTTGCCCACGAAGAAGGTCTGCTCGACCACCAGAGAAAAGCGCCGCAGCGCCACCGGAATCAACGACACCAGACGCACCAGCAGCCGCGCGGCCATGCCAAGCACGACCAGCCTGGCAAGCACCACACGCCCGACCCACGCGGGATTGAGCCAGTTCATGCCCGCCCCTCTGCACCGAAGTCTTCAGCCACCGAAACCGCCGGGTAATGAAACTGCACCGGCCCGTCGGGCGATGCGGTGAAGAACTGGTGCACCAGGGGATCGCTACTGCCACGGATCTGATCGGGCGTGCCCTGTGCGGCCACCCGCCCATTGGCGAGAAACAAAATATGGTCAGCGATCGCGAAGGTCTCTTCGACATCGTGTGAGACCACCACACTCGTGACACCAAGCGCGTGGTTGAGATCGCGGATCAGCCGCGACGCGCTGCCCAGCGAGATCGGATCGAGTCCGGCAAACGGCTCGTCGTACATGATCAGGTCGGGGTCCAGCACGATCGCACGGGCCAGCGCCACACGGCGCGCCATGCCGCCTGACACCTCGGACGGCATGAGCCGGCGTGCGCCGCGCAAGCCCACGGCGTCGAGTTTCATCAGCACGATGTCGCGGATCATCGATTCGCTGAGATTCGTGTGCTCCCTCAGCGGAAAGGCCACGTTGTCAAACACCGACAAATCGGTGAACAGCGCGCCAAACTGAAACAGCATGCCCATGCGCCGACGAATGGCGTAAAGCCCTTGGCGGTCAAGCCCGGCCAGATCCACACCATCAAAGAGCACCTGCCCGCTCTTCGGCGCCAACTGACGTCCGATCAAGCGCAGCAAGGTGGTCTTGCCGCCACCCGAGGTGCCCATCACGCCGATAACCTTGCCACGCGGCAAGCTGATATCGACATCCTGCAAGATGGTGCGATCGCCATAGCCGCAGGTGACCCCGCGCATTTCAATCAATGCTTCGGGGTGGGGGGACGGGTGTTGTTGCTGACTCATGGGCCGTGGCCGAGCGCAGGAACTGCTTGCGTTGACGGCGGTGGATCATAGGCGAACCCACCCGAGCAATACCGCCAAGCCCTTGCGGCTCAACGGTCTCCTGCGAGGGCACGGGGCGCAGCCGGGGGCCCCGGCTGCCTCGGCCTCAGCGAGGAAGGTCGCTGCGGCCCATCAGGTGGATGTCAATGGCGCGCGCGGCCTGGCGGCCCTCGCGAATCGCCCACACCACCAGCGACTGGCCGCGGCGCACGTCGCCAGCCGCAAACACCTGCGGCACATTCGTGGCATACCCGGCCAACTCATCGGTGCCGGCACGCGCGTTACCGCGCATGTCCTTGTCGATACCGAACGCATCGAGCATGCTGGCCACCGGACTGGTGAAGCCCATGGCCAGCAGCACGAGATCGGCCGGCAAGACCTCTTCGCTGCCAGCGACCTCGACCATCTTGCCGGCGCGCCACTCGACACGCACCGTGCGCACCGCCTTGACCTTGCCCTTGGCCTTGCCCTCGCCGCCGATGAACTCCTTGGTGGCAATCGCGAATTCGCGGTCGCAGCCCTCTTCATGGCTCGACGAGGTGCGCAGCTTGGTCGGCCAGTACGGCCACACCAGCGGCTTGTTCTCGTGCTCAGGGGGCATGGGCATCAGCTCGAACTGCGTCACGCTGGCCGCGCCATGGCGGTTGCTGGTGCCCACGCAGTCGCTGCCGGTGTCGCCACCGCCGATCACGACCACATGCTTGCCATCGGCCCGCAGCTGCCCCTTGACCTTGTCGCCGGCATTCACCTTGTTTTGCTGGGGCAGGAATTCCATCGCGAAGTGCACGCCCTCGAGGTCGCGCCCCGGCACCGGCAGGTCACGCGACAACTCGGCCCCGCCAGCGAGCAGCACCACGTCGAACTGCGCCTTGAGCTGCTCGGGAGTGATGACCTCGGTGGCCCAGTTGGTGACCTTGGTGGACTCGGGGATCGCGCCCACCAGCACGCCGGTGCGGAAGGTCACGCCTTCGGCGCGCATCTGCTCGACCCGGCGATCGATGTGCGACTTCTCCATCTTGAAGTCGGGAATACCGTAGCGCAGCAAGCCGCCCACGCGGTCGTTCTTTTCGAACACCGTCACGTCGTGGCCCACGCGCGCGAGTTGCTGCGCAGCGGCCAGACCGGCCGGGCCGGAGCCCACGATGGCCACGGTCTTGCCGGTCTTGGCCTTGGGCGCACGTGGCACCACCCAGCCTTCAGACCAGGCGCGGTCGATGATGGCGTGCTCGATGCTTTTGATCCCCACCGCATCGTCGTTCACGTTCAGCGTGCAAGCCGCCTCGCAAGGTGCCGGGCAGATGCGGCCGGTGAACTCCGGGAAGTTGTTGGTCGAGTGCAGCACATCGATCGCGTTCTTCCAGTCGCCGCGAAACACCAGTTCGTTGAAGTCCGGAATGATGTTGTTGACGGGGCAGCCGTTGTTGCAAAACGGTGTGCCGCAGTCCATGCAGCGAGCACTTTGGATCTTGGCCTCATCGTCCTTCAGGCCGATCACAAATTCCTTGTGGTTCTTGAGGCGCAACTCGATGGGCTGATAGCCCTCTTCCAAGCGCTCGAACTCCATGAACCCGGTGATTTTTCCCATGATGAATTTGCTTCCTGCTGACTCTCTGATGGATGAGATCGGTGCTGAGTGGTGGTCGGGTGACCCGGTCACTTCGACGCGGGTGCCTTGGCCTTGGCGGCCGGTGCGACCTCGGCCGCTGCTGCCACGGGGGCTGGCGCAGCCGACTTGGCCGCCATCTCGCCGAGTGCGCGCTTGTACTCGTTGGGGAAGACCTTCACGAACTTGGTTCGCGACACTTCCCACTGGTCGAGCAGGTGGCGAGCTTGCAGCGAGCCGGTCCACTTGTGGTGGTCTTCGATCAGGCGCTTGAGGATGGCGTCATCCGTTTGTCCCTTGTGCCAAGCCGCCTTGTGGCCGGTGGCGGTCTGCTCGGCTGGCGACAGCACGCGCTCGAGGCTCACCATGGCGGTGTTGCAACGCGAGGCGAACTGACCCTTCGGGTCGTACACGTAGGCGATGCCACCGCTCATGCCGGCCGCGAAGTTGCGACCGGTTTCGCCCAGCACGACCACCGTGCCGCCGGTCATGTACTCGCAACCGTGGTCACCGGTGCCTTCAACCACCGCTGTCGCACCCGACAGGCGCACAGCGAAACGCTCGCCGGCCACTCCCCGGAAGAATGCCTCGCCGCTGGTCGCGCCGTACAGCACCGTGTTGCCCACGATGATGTTTTGCGTGGCGTCTCCTCGGAACTCGAGGCTCGGACGGATCGCGATGCGTCCGCCGCTCATGCCCTTGCCGGTGTAGTCGTTTGCATCCCCGATCAGATAGAAAGTGATGCCCTGGGCCAGAAACGCCCCGAAGCTTTGGCCGCCGGTGCCTTCCATCTGGATGAAGATGGTCTGGTCGGGCAGGCCTTGCGGATGGCGCCGGACCAACTCGCCCGACAGCATGGCGCCCACGGTGCGGTTGACGTTGCGCACCGCGTGCATGAACTGCACCTTTTCGCCGCGTTCGAGTGCGGGCTTGCACTTTTCGATCAGCGCCACATCGAGCGCGTTGGTCAGTCCGTGGTCTTGCTCTTCAACCTGACGACGCGGCACCTCGGCCGGCGCTGCAGGCAGATGGAAGATGCGCGAGAAGTCCAGCCCCTTGGCCTTCCAGTGGTCGAGCCCCTTGCGGGTGTCGAGCAAATCGGCGCGGCCGATCAGATCGTCGAACTTGCGCACACCCAGCTGGGCCATGATCTGGCGTGCTTCCTCGGCAACGAAGAAGAAATAGTTCACCACGTGCTCGGGCTTGCCCTGGAACTTGGCGCGCAGCGTGGGGTCTTGCGTGGCCACGCCCACCGGGCAGGTGTTGAGGTGGCACTTGCGCATCATGATGCAGCCCTCGACTACCAGCGGCGCGGTGGCAAAGCCGAACTCATCGGCACCGAGCAGGCCGCCAATGACCACGTCACGGCCGGTCTTCATCTGGCCGTCGGTCTGCACACGGATGCGGCTGCGCAAGCGGTTGAGCACCAGCGTTTGCTGGGTCTCGGCGAGTCCCAGCTCCCACGGTGACCCGGCGTGCTTGATCGAGCTCCACGGCGATGCGCCCGTGCCGCCGTCGTGGCCGGCGATCACCACGTGGTCGGCCTTGGCCTTGGCCACACCTGCAGCGATCGTGCCCACGCCCACCTCGCTGACCAGCTTGACGCTGATGCTGGCGCGGTGGTTCACGTTCTTCAGATCGTGAATGAGCTGCGCCAGATCCTCGATGGAGTAGATGTCGTGGTGCGGCGGCGGCGAGATCAAGCCAACGCCTGGCACCGAGTAACGCAAGAAGCCGATGTACTCGCTGACCTTGCCACCGGGCAACTGTCCGCCCTCGCCCGGCTTGGCGCCTTGAGCCATCTTGATCTGGATCTGATCGGCGCTGCTGAGGTACTCGGTCGTCACGCCAAACCGGCCTGAGGCCACCTGCTTGATCTTGCTGCGCAGCGAGTCGCCGGCTTGCATCTCGTAGTCGGTTACCACGACCTGGTTGCCCACCACATCGCTGACCTTGGTGCCTGCGGTGATCGGGATGCCTTTGAGCTCGTTGCGGTAACGCGCCGGATCCTCGCCGCCTTCGCCGGTGTTGCTCTTGCCGCCGATGCGGTTCATCGCGATGGCCAGCGTGCTGTGCGCTTCGGTCGAAATCGAGCCCAGCGACATCGCGCCGGTGGCAAAGCGCTTGACGATCTCTGCGGCGGATTCGACCTCGTCGAGCGGGATGGCCTTGGCGGGATCGAGCTTGAACTCGAACAGCCCGCGCAGCGTCATGTGACGACGCGACTGGTCGTTGATCAGCTGCGCGTATTCCTTGTAGGTCTCGAACTGGTTGGCGCGCGTGCTGTGCTGCAGCTTGGCGATGGCGTCGGGCGTCCACATGTGCTCTTCGCCACGGGCACGCCAGGCGTATTCGCCACCGGCATCGAGCATGTTCTCGAGCACCGGGTCGTCGCCAAAGGCAGCCTGGTGCATGCGCAGCGCCTCTTCGGCCACCTCGAACACGCTGATGCCGCCGACTTGCGTGGCCGTGCCACGGAAGTACTTGTCGACCATGGCCTTTTCGAGACCGATCGCCTCAAACAACTGGGCACCGCAGTACGACATGTAGGTCGACACGCCCATCTTGGACATGATCTTCGACAGCCCCTTGCCGATCGCCTTGATGTAGTTGTAGATCGCCTTCTCGGCAGACAGATCGGCAGGCAGGTCGCGCCGCAGGTCGGCAAGCGTTTCCAGCGCCAGATACGGGTGAACCGCCTCGGCACCGTAGCCGGCCAACACCGCGAAATGGTGCACCTCGCGTGCCGAGCCGGTCTCGACCACCAGACCGGCGGTGGTGCGCAAGCCTTCACGCACCAGGTGCTGGTGGATGGCCGACAGGGCCAGCACGGCCGGGATGGCCACCTGGTCGCGGCTCACATGACGGTCGCTGATGATCAGGATGTTGTGGCCGCTGCGGATTGCATCGACAGACTCCGCGCACAGCGAAGCCAGCTTGGCCTCGACGCCTTCACCGCCCCAAATCACCGGGTAGGTGATGTCGACCTCGTAGCTCTTGAACTTGGCAGCGCTGTGCCTTTCGATGCCGCGCAGACGCGCCATGTCATCGAAGTCGAGGATCGGCTGCGGCACCTCAAGGCGCATCGGCGGGTTCACCGCATTGATGTCCAGCAAGTTGGGCTTCGGGCCGATGAAGCTCACCAGCGACATCACGATCGCTTCGCGGATCGGGTCGATCGGCGGGTTGGTGACCTGGGCGAACAACTGCTTGAAATAGTTGTACAGCGGCTTGTTCTTGTCCGACAGCACGGCCAGCGGCGAGTCGTTGCCCATCGAACCGGTGGCTTCCTCGCCGGCCTGGGCCATCGGACTCATCAAAAACTTGATGTCCTCTTGCGTATAGCCAAACGCCTGCTGGCGGTCGAGCAGGGCTTCGGTGAACACCGGGGCCACGCCTTCGGCAGGCACGTCCTCAAGCTTGGTGCGCACGCTCTCGATCCACTGGCGGTAAGGCTTGGCCGAGGCGAACTGGTTCTTGAGTTCCTCGTCATCGACGATGCGGCCCTGATCAAGGTCGATCAGGAACATCTTGCCGGGCTGCAGGCGCCACTTCTTGATGATCTTGTTCTCGGGGAACGGCAGCACGCCCGACTCGGAGGCCATCACCACCAGGTCGTCATCGGTCACCGCGTAACGAGCGGGGCGCAGTCCGTTGCGGTCCAGCGTGGCACCGATCTGGCGGCCGTCGGTGAACACCACCGCGGCCGGGCCGTCCCACGGCTCGAGCATCGCGGCGTGGTACTCGTAGAACGCACGGCGCCGCTCGTCCATGGTGGTGTGCTGTTCCCACGCTTCGGGAATCATCATCATCGCCGCGTGGGCCAGCGAATAGCCGCTCATCGTCAGCAGTTCGAGCGCGTTGTCGAAGGTCGCGGTGTCGCTTTGGCCTTCGAAGCTGATCGGATAGAGCTTTTGCAAATCGTCGCCCAGCACCGGGGACTTCATCACGCCTTCACGGGCGCGCATCCAATTGAAGTTGCCCTTGACGGTGTTGATCTCGCCGTTGTGGGCCACCATGCGGTACGGGTGGGCCAGCGGCCACTCGGGGAAGGTGTTGGTGGAAAAGCGCTGGTGCACCAGTGCCAGGGCCGACGTCGTGCGAGGGTCGCTCAGGTCCTTGTAGTAGCGGCCCACTTGATCGGCCAGCAGCAGCCCCTTGTAGATGATGGTGCGGCAGCTCATGCTGGGCACGTAGTACTCATGGCTGTGGGTGAGGTTCAAACGCTGAATCGCGCTGGACGCGGTCTTGCGAATCACATACAGCTTGCGCTCAAGCGCATCAGGCACGATCACATCGGTCCCGCAGCCGATGAAGATCTGGCGAATCACGGGCTCTTTCTCGCGCACGGTGGGCGACATCGGCATGTCGGCATCCACTGCCACATCGCGCCAACCCAACAGCACTTGCCCTTCGACACGCACCGCACGCTCGAGCTCTTGCTCACAGGCCAAGCGCGAGGCGCGCTCCTTGGGCAGGAAGATCATGCCCACGCCGTACTCACCCGGCGCCGGCAGGTCGATGCCTTGCTCGGCCATCTCGGCCCGGTAAAGCTCGTCGGGGACCTGGATCAGGATGCCCGCGCCGTCGCCCATCAGTTTGTCAGCGCCCACTGCACCGCGATGGTCCAGGTTCTCGAGGATCTTCAGTCCCTGCTCGACGATCGAGTGCGACTTGTGACCCTTGATGTGCGCGATGAACCCCACGCCGCACGCGTCATGTTCGTTCGCCGACTTGTACAGCCCGGATTCGGACGCCGCGCCGATTTCCTGCGCGCTGGCTGGGGGCTGAAGACGAGTGGACATGGCGGCTCCTTGAAAATGGGACCGGCGAATTTACTGCGGTGCAGCATCCAACTCAAGGACTTTTAATTGGGGTCAGTCCCCTATTTGTAGCGAGCATCGTCAGCAAGCCCACTAAATGGGGACATACAAATCACCCCATCGGTGCATAAATGCCGCCTTTAGCCCCTCGGCCGCCCCAAGGGGGGTCGCCCTCGACGTGCCGGCGAGGGTCTGCGGCCCGCAAGCGCACCAATTTCAGCCAGAAATTGAGGCGGCCCCAAGGCCCACCCCCTGAGCAGCGTCGACTCGATGCGCCGCACATCGGCCGCGCTCAGCGGTCGCTCCAGTAAACGCCGGTACGCCGCATCTCGCTCAAAGGGTGTGTTGCCCAGCTTCCAGTAGGCTGAATCCGCCGGCATGGCCGCCACCATCGCATCACTGCGCAAGCCCGCGTGATGGGCCGCGCTGGAGCCTGGAAAATCGACCGCAGCGGACTGAATCCCATGCCGTTGAGCTGCCTGCTCCACGAAAAGCACACAGTTCAGCAATTCGGTGGCCGACTCCAGCGGAGCCGAACAGAAACGCCCCTGCCACAGCGCCCCAGAGCGCTGATGGCGCCGGTTGAACGGCCCCACGAACTGACGTGTGAGCGCTTGCACCATCTTTCCAAGCGACTCGGCGCTCGGCGGAATGAGCAGCAACTGCGTTTGCTGGGCGAGCAACGCATAGGCAATGATCGCCACGCCATGCTCCTCGCAGCAGTGGCGCAAAGCGAGCGCAAATGCCTGCTGATCAGCCGCATCAGACAGACCCTCGCAGCCCGCCAACACCCTTTGCTGCACCAGATGCGGCAAGTGCGGAACGATCAGACGCTTCAGTCTTGCCATGAAGCAGCCGAAATGGTGAGACGGGTGTCCATGCAGACAAGGAAATACATGATGCCGAGGTCCTGTGTTCGGGAATTCGAGACATCTGCACGATGCCCAAACCGCCCATCCGGACGAATGAACCGCCGACCCGATCGTTGCATCGCGTCACGCTCGAGCCGGATTAAGGTGCCACCAAAGGTCCACTGCCGCCATTTCGGGCAGCCGGGCACCGACTGATGAAGGTTGACTGGGGTTCTGACTTGAAGCATCTCTCACGCGGATTCACGTTGATCGAGGTAATGATCGTCGTGGCCATTGTGGCCATTCTGACCAAGGTTGCGTTGCCCTCGTACTTGGACTACGTGAGGCGAGGACAACTGCCCGAGGCGTTCGCCAACCTCTCCGATTTGCGCGTCAAGCTCGAGCAGTATTACCAGGACAATCGAGCCTACGCCACCAGCGGAACGGCCTGCGCCACGGGAGCGTCATGGGCCCCGCCAACGACGCCGTCGGGCGCCAAGTACTTTTCCTATACCTGCTCGACATCGGGCACGTTTCAGACCTACACATTGACGGCCACCGGAGCCGGCGGGCGGGTCGTCGGCAACGTCTACACGCTGACCGCTGACGGCACCAAGGCGACGCTCAAGTTCAAGGGCAGCACTGTCAACAAGGCCTGCTGGCTGGCAAACGGGAGCGAGTGCTAGTGCGCCGGCCGAGCCAAAGCGGATTGAGCTTGGTCGAGCTGGCCGTCACGCTCACGGTGATGGTGTTGCTGATCACTGCGGCGCTCCCTTCAATCTCCGACTGGCTGCGTAATTCCCGGGTGCGTAATGCGGCCGCATCCATTCAGAGTGGCCTGTTGCGCGCGCGTGCGGAGGCCCTGCGCACGAACCAAATGGTCACTTTTTGGATGGTCCAGGGGTCGACCGAAACTGCGGTGGACAATTTTTGCGCGCTCTCGTCGGCCTCCGCTTCTTGGGTGGTGAGCTTGAGCGACCCCAGCGGCGCATGCGCCGCCGCGCCCAGCCCGGCCAGCGCGCCCATGATCACCGAAACCCACGCTGCGGGCGATGGGGGCAGCGGTGTCACCGTCGCGGCCGTCACGGCCAACGGAGGCCCAGCCCAGTGTGTGCGCTTCAATGGATTCGGTCGGGTGGTCGACAGCAGCACCGGCCCGGCGGACACCTGCCGCCAGCCCTTGCAGATCGCCCAGATCGACGTCACCCACGCCGCGGGCGGCGCGCGTAACCTACGTATCGTGGTGTCTGCTGGCGGCTCGGTACGCACCTGCGACGTCGACGTGACCGCCACCGCCGATCCCAGAAAGTGTCCGTGATGAACAACACGCGACGGCCCCCGACCCTTCGATCTATGGCATCCCGCCGGCGCGGCCTTCACGGCGTCGCATTGATCGAGGTGCTGGTCGCGATCCTGATCCTCGCCTTCGGCGTGCTGGGCATCGTCGGACTGCAAGCTTCGATGACCAGCGCGCAAAGCGCCGCCAAATTCCGCGGTGACGCCGCCAGCCTGGTCAGCGAGCTCGTGGGCATCCTGTGGGTCGAAAGCGTTGCCAACCGCGCCAACTACACCACGGCCAACTGCGCCAATCAACCCGCCTGCCTCGACTGGCAAAACAAGGTGGCGTCCAGCCTGCCCGGCGGATCGAGCGCGCTGAGCATCGACACCACTACCGGAGAGGTCAGCATCACGCTGACCTGGAACGTCCCTAACGAGGGCCAGCACAGCTATGTATCGCGCACCAACGTCTTGCAGTGAGGGCCACTCCCCGGATCCCGCGGGCGTCACGCGTCTGGGGGGGCAGCGCGGGTTCAGTTTGGTCGAACTGATGGTCGCAGTGGTGATCGGCTTGCTAACGACTCTTGCCATCACCCAGGTGCTGGTGGTGTCCGAGGGGCAAAGGCGCACCACCACCACAGGATCCGATGCCCAGGTAAATGGAGCGCTCGCCATCGATGCGATCCAGCGTGATATTCAGATGGCGGGCTACGGCTTTTCGAGCGACCAGGCGATCCTAGGCTGCTCGATCAGTGCGAAGTACAACGGCGCCCAGATCGCCACCGGGGCGGCCACACCCACCTTCCCGACCACCCTGGCTCCGGTGCAGATCGACAATACCGACCCCACGCGCAACGTCATCCGCGTGCTTGCAAGCGCCAAGGCGAATTATTCGATTCCCACGCGCGTGATCTCGCCGTCCTACGATCCCGCCGGATCGGGAACGAACAAGGTGGTGTTCTCCGTCACGTCGACTCTGGGCGTAGCCAACGGAGATCTGTTCTTGGCGGCCAAGAACGGTGCATCACTTTGTGAAGTGTTCCAGGCAACGGCGGCCCCATCGGTCGACGGGCAAATCAACCGCGCCGATGCGTCCACAGGCTGGAACCCGACCGGATTCCCGACGGCGACCTACAACGAGGGCGACCTGCTGGTCAACCTAGGCTCGCTGATCGATCGCCGCTACTCGATCTCGTCAGACAATGTGCTGCAGTTGACCGAGTTCTCGGTAGCGACGCCCGCAACAGTGGCCACTCCGGTAGATCTCTACCCAAACGTGGTCGGCCTCCAAGCCTTTTATGGTAAAGACACCGACGGCGATGGCACCGTCGACGCCTACAACCGCACGGCCCCTACCTCGGCCAGCGAGTGGACGCAGGTGCTGTCGATCCGAGTCGCGTTGGTCACCCGTAGCGCACAGTACGAGAAGGAGTTGGTCACCACCGCCAGCCCGTTGTGGAACGTCGGCACCACGATCTCGATCAGCGGCACGGCTGCCTGCGGCGCCAGCAAGTGCCTGACGCTCGACATCACGACCCTGCCCGACTGGCAGCACTACCGTTACAAGGTCTCGGACACGGTGGTCCCGCTGCGCAACATGCTTTGGAGATCCTGATGCAAGGCCGCAGCATGCCAAACCGGCTCGCAATGACACACTTCGGCTCGAGTTGCCGCCGTGCCAGCCAGCGCGGCCTGTCTCTGATCTTTTCGCTAATGGCGCTGGTCATGCTGTCGCTGGCGGCCGTGGCCCTGGTCCGCTCGGTGGATATCAGTTCGATGATCGTCGGCAATCTCGGCTTCAAGCAGGACGCGACCTCCACGAGTGCCTCGGCTGCGGCCGAGGCACTCGTGTGGCTGCAGACCAGCGTCTCGGCAGGCAACCTGGACGCCGATGTCCCAGCATCGGGCTATTACGCCAACAGCCAGGACGGGCTAGACCCGACCGGGCGTCGCACCAGCGCCCAGAACCCGCTGGCCTTGGTCGACTGGCTCGGAGACGGCTCGTGCGGAAACGCCGCCGCCGGCACCTTCAGTACCTGCACGGTGCGCGCCAAGCTGGGTACCCCAGTCAACGGCAATCAGGTCCGCTGGGTGATCACCCGGATGTGCAAGACATCTGCCCCGATCTCCTCGGCGAACCCCTGCGCCAAGCCAGCCACGATTTCCAGCGCGAATGCCGCGGAGCGAGGCGAACTGGCTTCGGGTGGGCGACTGACTACCCTGACCTCCAGCCCTTATTACCGCGTCATTGTTCGCACCGACAGCGCTCGCAACACCGTGAGCTACACCGAAACACTGGTCCATTTCTAGGCCCCGGCTGGCCTGCTTAGGAAACCCCATGAATCACGCCCATTACCGCATCCTCGAGTTGGCCCGTGTTCCAACACTGACCTGTGCGCTGTGGCTGGCCACGGTGCCCTGCGTGCTGGCCGCCAGCACCGACATTGCCAGCTCGCCGCTGTTCACCTCGTCTTCTACGCTGGTCAAGCCAAACCTGATGTTCATCCTTGATGACTCGGGATCGATGGCGTACAACTACCTCCCCGACGATGCCAAGTTCGACAGCACCAAGTACGGTCCGCTGTCATCGCAATGCAATGGCGTGGCCTACAACCCTGGCATCGTCTACGCGCCACCGATCAACTCCGATGGCACCAGCCAGGCGGCAGGCAGCACGGCGTTCATTGCTTCAGCGGGCGATCCGAACTCGATGAGGGGCACGGCATTCAGCCTGTCTTCACCGACATCGCAGGCTCTGCCGGTCTCGATCGGTAACACCCTGACGTACACGCTAAGCAGTAACCCCAGGCTCGGCAACGGAACATTCTCTGTTGGTGACGCCGTGACCGTTTACAGCTCGACCAACAGCACCAGTTACATCGTAAGCACGGTCACGAGTTGGGACTTGTCGACCCGGGCGCTCGTCCTCAGCGTCACGTCGTCCGCGGGCAGCAGTGGCAGCCTCAGCTCGCCCAAAGTCCGCGTCGGCCAGCCCAACCTTCCCGTTTACTACAGGTACACGGGATCGGAGACCCCTCTGAGCTACACGTACACGAGCGCTGGGGTGATCACTTCGACGACCTTCTACACACAGTGCAGCAGCACGATCGGAGCCTCACCGGGCAGCAGCGTGTTCACTCCGGTCACGGTGACCCTTGCCTCGAGCGAGGCCCAGAACTACGCCAACTGGTTCGCCTACTACTCCACCCGAATAGCCATGGCCAAGGCCTCGCTGTCACGGGTGTTCTCCACGCTCGGCAGCAACTACAGGGTGGGCTACAGCACGATCAGCAACACCGGCGTGACGGATGGAACCGACTTCCTCAACATCCGTGACTTCGACGCCACACAGAAGGCCACCTTCTTCACCGACTTTTTTGCGGCCACACCGTCAGCCTACACCCCGCTGCGCGGAGCGCTATCCAAGGCGGGCCGCTACTACGCCAAAAAGATGTCCGGGCAGAACATTGATCCGGTCCAGTACTCGTGCCAGAAGAATTTCACGATCCTCTCGACCGACGGCTACTGGAACACCAACGACGAGACTTCGACCTACGGCCCGCTCGATCTGGACGGCAACTCCGTCGGTCAGCGAGATGCCTTGCCGGTGCCGCGTCCTCGCTGGGACGGGGCCTCGACGACCGTAGTCACCAACAGCAAGTGGAACGTGGTTCGCACCAAGGTCGACTCGACAGTGACCATCACCCGGCAATACAGCAGCGCCCTCAACACGAAGGTCGACACTTACACGGCAGCGTCGCCGCAGTCGAACAATGTGGTGACAACCTACTCGCTGGGTCCGAAGTCCAGCATTGGGCCGACCGGCAGCTTCTCGTCAGTGACACCCAACTGCACCTCCTCGGGGTCCCCGGCGGTTTTCAGTTGTACTGTCACAGTCAAACTGAAAAATGCATATGCCGCGCCACAGGCATTCGCCAGCGGGAATTCGGTGAAAGTGGGCGGTATCAGCCCGTCAAACTACAACGGCACTTTCAATATCGTCGCAAGCACCCCCCCGCTGTCGACGACCGTCTTTGCTTACACCGTGACAGGTCTGTCATCGGCGCTCCCGGCAGCAACTTTCGGATCGGCGACGTACGAGTACACGCCGAGCGGCACCTGCAAAACATCGAACGAGGGCCTGCTCACCAAGACAATCACCCAGACCGACCTGTACTCCAAATCAAGCGTGACGACGACGACGGCCCAACAAACCGACGTGACCAAGACCGACACCACGACCGCTACATACACCACGCCGCACTCACAAAGCATCACCGTGGTCGACGGTGTGGAAACCGCGAACACCGGTGACGTGGCGGGCACAACCCCTCCTCCCGTTACGTCCACATCGACGACCAGCGTCAGCGGGCCAACCTCACCAATGCCCAACATCGTCGCCCCTGCGGTGGTCACGGCGTCCGCACCGCCGGGCTACGCCCCGAAGGTCACCGTCACGACCAGTTGCAGCAGCACCCGGCCAACGACTTCCACCGAAACTTTGCCCGCCGTCAGCTCCGCCCAGACAATCATCACAAACCCCTCTGTCTCGACCACTCTGGCCAACGCCATCCAAAGTGGGCCCACAACGGCGCCCGTCTCCGACAACACCGTCCCCGGCACCAAGACCACGACGACGAACACCACCACCACCGGCGGCGTGTCCAACTCTCTGGCCGACGTGGCCGAGTACTACTACGACACCGACCTGCGTGACGAGTCGCTCAATAACTGCAACGGAGCACTGGGCGGCAGTTCGAGCGTGTGTGGCGTGAAGACCGGCAACACGCCCACGGATCCGATCCAGAACATGACCACATTCACGATCGGACTGGGCGTGAACGGAACGCTCAGATACGACAAGAACTACCTCACCCAGAGCTCGGGCGACTACGTGTCACTGGTGCAGGGCACAAAGAACTGGCCAATCCCCGCCAACGGCAAGGGCGCAGAGAACATAGATGACCTTTGGCATGCTGCAGTGAATGGCCGCGGCCAGTACTTCACGGCAGGCGATCCGGCAGCGCTGGTCGACAGCCTGGCAACAGCCCTGCAAAGCGTTCAGGCGAAGGTCGGTTCGGCCTCGGCAGCGGCCACCAGCACTTTGCAACCGGTCAACGGCGACAATGACATCTTTCTGGCGCAGTTCACCTCGGTCAAGTGGAGCGGCGACCTGCAGCGCTACACCATCGACCCCAGCACCGGTGTGTTGTCCACCACGGCGAGCTGGTCGGCTGCGGCACAGTTGCAAAGTCGCGACCTGAGTACCAACCCTCGCACCGTGTACTACCGCAGCGGCGGGGCGCTGAAGACCTTCAGCTACGCCAACCTGACCACCGCCGAGAAGGCCTACTTCGACAACTTCTGCAACAAGACGGGCGTGGATGGCGGCGCCTCACCACAACAATGCCCAGTGATCGCGGACAAAACGATCGCCAATTCAGGCAGCAACTTGGTGGACTACCTGCTGGGCACGGCGTACAGGGACTACCGCACGCGCGAATCCCGGCTGGGGGACATCATCAACGGAGCCCCTGTTTTTGTCGGCAAGCCTAACTTCCCGTACACGGAGAATAATTACGGCACCTTCAAATCGAACAACGCCAGCCGCACAGCGGCGGTGTTTGCCGGTGCCAATGACGGCATGCTGCACGCGTTTGATCGCACAACGGGCAACGAGTTGTGGGCGTTCATCCCGACGGAGGTCTTGCCCAAGCTCTACCAGGTGGCCGACGCCGGCTTTGCCAACGCCCACAAGTACCTGGTGGACGGTGCGCCGGTGGTGGGCGACATCTACGTCTCGGGCGCATGGAAGACGATCCTCGTGGGCGGACTGGGAGGCGGTGGTCGGTCTTACTACGCTCTCGACATCACCGACCCGGCGCATCCGGTGGCGCTGTGGGAGTTTTCAAACGCCAACCTCGGGCTGACTTTCGGCAACCCGATCATTACCAAACGAGCCAACGGCACTTGGGTGGTGGTTTTCGCCTCAGGCTACAACAACAACGTGGGCTCCGGCGATGGCAATGGCCGGCTGTTCGTGCTCGATGCCAACACCGGCGTGCTGGCGACGAGTATTCCGACATTGACCGCCGCCGGTGCTGCAGTGGGCTCGCCCACCACGCCAAGCGGACTCGCCAAAATCAACGACTGGGTCGACTCTGACGCAGACAACACCGCAAAGCGCTTTTATGGCGGTGACCTGCTGGGCAACCTCTGGCGCTTTGACATAGACAGCCGGGTTCAGCCCTACCTGACCGCGCTGCCGCTGGCCAGCCTGAAGGGGTCGGGTGGGGCAGACCAACCCATCACCACCAAGCCGTCGCTGGGGCTTGTAAGCTACGCTGGCAACGATTACCCCGTCGTCTTCGTGGGCACTGGCGAGTACCTGGGCGCCGGCGACCTGAGCAGCACCGACGGGCAGACGGTCTACGCTATCGCGGACCGTCTTGCCAGCACAGGCTTGGGAAACGTGCGTACCGGCGGCACCCTGGTGACACAGACCCTGACGACGACGACAAACACCAGTGGCGACACGATACGCACCGCCACCAAAAACCCGGTGAACTGGTCGACCAAGAACGGCTGGATGATAGATTTGCCGTCAAGCGGCGAGCGGGTCAACGTGGATCCGCTGCTGGCGCTGAGCGTTCTCTCAGTGGTCACCTCGGTCCCTGTCAGCAGCGCGTGCCAGTCGGGCGGCTCGTCGTTCCTGTATCGACTGGACATCAACTCCGGTTCGGCGACGATCACGGCGCCGGAAGCGGCGGCGGGAACCTTCATTGCCAACGTGCTCGCGGTTGGACAGGCGCTGGTGCAACTCACCGACGGCACCACGGTGACCCTGATCACACGAAGCGACGGTTCGATAAGCACCCAGGATGATGCCCCGCCACCCCTGTCGAACTCCATGCGCCGCACGTCATGGCGCGAGTTGGTGAACTGAGTCCCTTCCTAGCGGTGCCGCGATGATCACCGGCCCCCGCCTGGCCGGCGCACTAACCAGTTCCGCTCTGGTGCACATTGTGGTGTTCACGCTTGTGCACGGTCATGGCCTGAAAGCGGCACCAACTCAACCGCGCTTGGCGATGGTGGTGCTGGCGCCGATCAGCGCTCCCGAATCCAGAGCGACGACGCCTGAGCCGACACCTACCCGAGTCACGTCGCCCACCCTGGAGACTATTGCCCCTGTGGAGCCATCTGCCACCACGACAGCGCACAGCTACGACCAGCAGAACGCTCCGGCGCGTATGGCGGTCGAGTCTGCCGCCGACGGGTTCGACTACGTGCCTCGCGACTTGCTCAGCGTCGTGCCGCGGCCGCTGGCTGCCATCGACGTCCCCTTTCCTGAGTCGGCCAGCGGATGGTTCGAGGCCAACGTGCAGTTGTCGGTCTTCATTGATGAAACCGGGCTCGTTCAAAAGCTTCGCGTGGACCGATCGTCTGGTGGTTCCGCGCTGGAGTCGGCCGCGATACAAGCGTTTAGGCAGGCGCGATTTTCACCGGGACAGATCGACGGCCGGGCTGTGCGCTCTGTGATCCGCGTGGAAGTCGAATTCGAGGCTCGTGCGATAGCCACCCAGACACCATCACGCTGAGCGGGGTTGCTGACGAACACGCGCCCGCGCTTGGCAATGCGTCGTCAGTCGAACAGTCGCTCGCCTGTCAGTCGCTCGTGCTCACGCAGGGCAAACCGGTCGGTCATGCCCGCGATGTAGTCGGCCACGGCTCGAGCACGCCGGGTGGGCTTGTCGTCCAGCGCAGGCAACGGCGGCGCCAACTCGGGCAGATCCGCAGGATTTTCCAGATAGCGCTCAAACAACCCGCTCACCACCTCGCGCGCGCGGTCGGTGGTGTCTTGGACCTTCGGGTGCCGGTACAGATTGCGGCTGAGGAAATGCTTCAGTTGAGCGCTTTGATCGGCCATCGTGGCACTGAAGCACACCAGTGGAGGCAGCAGCCGCGCCTCATCCGCCGTCTTAGGCGCCGTGCGATCGATCAGCACCTGAGTGCTCGCAATCACGTCGTGGATTTGTGCGGAAAGCATGCGCCGGATCGACTCGAACAGCAGCCGCTTGCCGGCGAGATCGGGGTACTGCTGCACAGTCTCGATGCGGTAACGGTCGAAGACCTGTGCCTCTTCAAGTTGCTCGAGTGACAGCAAGCCCGAGCGCACGCCATCGTCGATGTCATGGGCGTTGTAGGCGATCTCATCGGCCAGGTTGCACAACTGCGCTTCAAGCCCGGGCTGCGTGCGCGCCAGAAAGCGCTGGCCGACGCCGCCGGGCTCGCTGACTTCGAGGCGCCGTGCGTTGGCCTGCGAGCAGTGTTTGAGGACACCTTCGCGGGTCTCGAAACTCAGGTTCAAGCCCTCGAACTGCGGATAGCGAACCTCCAAAAAATCAAGCACCCTCAGACTCTGGAAGTTGTGCTCGAAGCCCTCCCGATCAGGGTGCACCTGCCGCATGCAGGCGTTCAGGGCATCCTGGCCGGCATGCCCGAAAGGCGTATGGCCAACGTCATGTGCCAGTGCAATGGCTTCAACCAGATCCTCGTGCAGCCCCAGCGGGCGGGCAATCGAACGGGCGATCTGCGCGACCTCAAGCGAGTGCGTCATGCGCGTGCGAAACAGGTCTCCCTCGTGGTTGAGAAAGACCTGCGTCTTGTAGACGAGCCGGCGAAACGCCGTGCTGTGCACGATGCGATCCCGATCGCGCTGAAAGGCATTGCGGCCCGACGAGGGAGATTCAGGGTGCCGGCGACCGCGACTGCGATCGGGGTGGCTGGCGAATGGGGACAGCGATCCGCCGTGCGTGGCGTTCACACGCAGTTCGCTTCGATCGCTTGTGCCACCAGTGCGTCATCGGCACGGTGCAGGCTCGCACGGCCCGGGGCGTCGATCAACACGAAGCGAATCTGGCCAGCCTCGGACTTCTTGTCCACGCGCATCAGATCCAGATAGCGCTGCGCGCCCAGCCGCGGCCCCCGCGTGGGCAGGCCCGCACGCGCGACCAAGGCGGTGACGCGCCTGGCGTACGGTTCATCGATCAGCCCGAGTCGAACAGACAGATCGGCGGCCATGACCATGCCGCAGCCCACGGCTTCGCCATGCAGCCATTCGCCGTAGCCCAGTCCCGCCTCGATCGCATGACCGAAGGTGTGCCCGAAATTGAGGATCGCGCGCAACCCGGACTCGCGCTCGTCCTTCCCGACCACCCACGCCTTGATCTCGCACGAGCGCCGAACCGCATAAGCCAGCGCGGCCTTGTCTCGTGCACGCAAGGCATCGATGTGCTGCTCGATCCAAGTCAAAAAGCCATCGTCTGCGATCGGTCCGTACTTGATCACCTCGGCCAGACCGGCGGAGATTTCGCGGTCGGGCAGCGTGTCGAGCGTGTCGAGATCGGCGACCACCCGCAGCGGCTGGTAGAACGCCCCGATCATGTTCTTGCCGGCGGGGTGATTGATGGCTGTCTTGCCGCCCACCGACGAGTCGACTTGGGCCAACAGCGTGGTCGGAACCTGCACGTACGAGATTCCACGCATGTAGCAGGCCGCGGCAAAGCCGGTCATGTCGCCGATCACACCGCCACCCAACGCATAGAGAACCGTTTTGCGATCGAAGGCCTGCCCAAGCAGTTCGTCAAAGATCAGGTTGAGCGTGGCCCAGTCCTTGTAGACCTCGCCATCGGGCAAGGCGACCGTGCGCACGCGCGCGTGGTGCTGCGTGAGAACTTTTTGCAAACGCTCAGCGTAAATCGGCGCAACGGTGGTGTTGGTGACGATCAGAGCCTCGGCCGAGGCTGGCCCGCACGAGATCGCCGGGGATGAATCGAGCAGTCCGCATCCGATGAGGATGTCGTAACTGCGCTCAGCGAGTTCGATGCTGACGGTTTCGGTTGGAAGGTGCTTGAGCATCGGCGTATTTTGCAACGCGACCCCTGCCTTCAATGGGTTGACGTTTCAGCCCCGTCGACTGGAGATGGAACTGTGTCCATGGGGATCAGCCCGGCAAGTTCCAACTGCATGAGCAGCATGTTGATCAGATGGGGCACCGAAGGTCGGCCCGTTTCAATGACGTAGTGGGCAATGCTGCGGTACAGCGGGTCGCGCACCTGGAACAGGGTGCGCAAGCGTGCCATCGGATCACCGACCTGCAACAAAGGCCGATGGGTGTCGTGGCGCAAACGCCGGAACAACTCTTCGGGTGACGACCGCAGATAGACCACTGAAGTGCCCCGGTGCAGCACATCGCGATTGGCCTCGCGCAACACCACACCACCGCCTGTGGCCAGCACGCCTTTGGCGGAATCGACCAATTCGGCGATCACCGCTTGCTCGAGATCGCGAAAACTCTCCTCGCCCTCGCGGTCGAAGAATTCTCGAATGCTGCAGCCGATGCGGCGCTCGATGTGCGCGTCGCTGTCATTGAAGGCAACTCCCAGGCGGCGCGCCAGCTGGCGCCCAACGGTGGACTTGCCACCGCCGGGCATCCCGATCAGGCTGATGAGCAACGGGTCCTGCTTGCGCAGAGAAGTGCCGCCAGCGATCAGCGCGCTGCGGTGCGCTCGCTCACCACGCGAGGG
>CANBSV010000020.1 GCA_947372225.1 Burkholderiales bacterium
CTGCGCGAAATAGAACCACTCGTTGCCCGGCAATGCGGTCGTGTTCGGAAACACGATGAAGCCGTCGGCCGGCGCGCTCACCACGCTGCCGTCGTGCCGGCGTCCGATGGGCTCGCCGGCGGACACCTTGTCGAAGCTGGCCCAGGGGCGCACGAAGGCGTCGTCGGCATGCAACCGGTCGGTCACCTCGCTCAGGCGCAGCACCTCGACGTCGGTGCGCGCATCGATGTGCGGGCCGGCGATCATGCGCAGGTGTAGCAGGGTGTTGACGATCGCCTGATAGGCCACGTCGACCGCTTTCGGATCGTCGTGCTGGCCGCATTCGAGCGTGATGCCCAGGCCGCCCACGCTGCGGATGTACTCGGTGGTGCCGATGCCGTAGCTGGGGTCGGTGTTGAGCAACTGGGCGCGCGCGTCTGGCAGACCCGACTCGTCGGCGCGCTTGACGCGGTTGGCCACGCCCGTCGCATAGGTGGGCATCCAGCCTTCGACGAAGCGGCGCACCCCCAGCCGCAGCGCGAGTGCTTCTTCGGGCATCGAGAAGGCGAACGGCTCGAGGTTGTCCTCGTTGGCGATCGGCCCGATCATGGCGAACGGCTCGCCTGGCGACTGGAATGAGTGGATGTCGAGCAGCGCATCGTGCTGGCCGATCAGCGGGCACAGCGCGTTGGCGATGCGGTCTTCGTAGTCCTTCGGCTCGGTGGTCACCCGCAGGTTGCGGTTGAGGTTGCGCTCACCGATGCGCTGGCCGCGCTGGTAGGCCAGCGGGTTGGTGATCGGCACGAAGGTCACGTTGCCGCGCACCAGCTGCAACTTCTCGGAATCGAAGTCGGCCAGCACGCGCTCGATGGCGCGCGGGCCACAGGTCTCGTTGCCGTGCACGGCGCCGAGCACCAGCAGCCGCGGGCCGGCCCGTTCGGTCTTGATGCCCAGAACGCCGAGGGAATTCAGATTGACTTCGGATGGATTTGCCATGGTGTTTGCAGGTGTTTGCCAGGTTCAAGGGTGAATCATGCCGCGCTGCGCTTCAGGCGAGGTTGGGGTGCCTTTGTGCCGCAAGGTTCAATGCGCTGGAGCGGATTCGGCCGGGGTCATGGCCTCGACCAGCGTGCGCACGTTGTGTTCGAACAGGTGGATGTAGGTGTCGGCTGCTGTGCCGGGCGCTGACAGCGCGTCGGAATAGAGCGCGCCGCCCACCTTCAGGCCGGCCTCGCGGGCGATGCGCTCGATCAGCCGCGGGTCGCTGATGTTTTCGACCAGCAGCGCGCTGGCCTGGGTTTCGCGGGCCTGGCGCACGATGCGCGCCACCGCTTCGGCCGACGGCTCGCTGCCGGTGGTCCAGCCGCGCGGTGCGATGAAGCGCACGCCATAGGCCGTCGCGAAGTAGCCGAAGGCGTCGTGCGAGGTGATCACGCGGCGCCGCGATTCGGGCAGGGCGGCGATGCGGCTGCGGGTGTCTTGCTCGAGCGCGGTCAGCCGCTGCTGGTAGTCCGCAGCCCGCGCGTTGATCTCGGCGGCGCGCGCCGGCGCGGCGGCCACCAGCGCGGTGCGGATGGTCTCGGCGTAGCGCCGGCCGTTGGCGAGGTTTTGCCAGGCGTGCGGGTCGGCGCCGCCGTCCAGCCGCAGCGGCGTGATGCCGGCGCTGGCCACGACCACCTTGCCGCGGTAGCCCGAAGCGGCGATCAGCCGCTCGATCCAGCCTTCGAAGCGCAACCCGTTGGCCACCACCAGATCGGCACGCGCCATGCGCCGCACGTCGGACGGCGTGGGCTCGAACACATGCGCGTCGGCGTTCGGGCCGACCAGCGCGCTCACTTCGACCGCCGGCCCGCCCACTTCGCGCACCATGTCGGCCAGGATCGAGAAGGTGGCCACCACCTGCAGCGGCGGCGCGGCCACGGGCTCGGCAGCCGATGCCAGCGTGCCCACCAGCAGCAGCGCAGCAGCGGCCAGCAAGCGACGTCGCAGGGTGGTGCGCACAGCGTTGAAGCGCATGGTCAGGCCTTGCGGTGCGTGCGTTGGGACCGCAGGCGTGCGAGCAGACTGTCGCGGCGCCCCAGCAGCAGCGACAGCACATAGAAGCTGCCGGCCAGCAGGACGATGGCCGGCCCTGACGGCAGGTTGGCGTGATAGGACAGCAGCAGCCCGCCCCAGCCGCTGAGCACCGCGAACAGCGCGGCGACCCCGGCCAACTGCCACACCTGGGCCGCCCAGAAGCGAGCGGCCGTGGCCGGCAGCATCATCAGACCGACCGCCATCAGCGTGCCCAGCGCCTGAAACCCCCCCACCAGGTTGAGCACCAACAGCATGAGGAACAGGCCGTGCACCCAGGCACCCGCATGGCCGAGGTGGCGCAGGAAGCCGGGGTCGAAGCACTCGATCACCAGCGGGCGGTACACGAGTGCGAGCACCAGCAGCGTCACGGTGGTGATGCCGGCGATCAGCAGCAGCGACGCATCGTCCACGGCCAGCACCGTGCCAAACAGCACCCTCATCAGGTCGACGCTGCTGCCGCGCATCGAGATGATCATCACGCCGGCGGCCAGCGCGATGAGGTAGAACGCGGCGAAGCTCGCATCCTCGCGCTGCGGGGTGAGGCGAGCCACCGCGCCGGCCAGCCCGGCCACGGCCACCGCCGCGACAAAGCCGCCCACGCTCATCGCCCACAGCGAGTAGCCGAACATCACGAACGCCAGCGCTGCACCGGGCAGCAGCGCGTGCGCGATGGCGTCACCCACCAGGCTCATGCGACGCAGCACCAGCAGCGTGCCGATGGGTCCGCAGCTCAGGCCCAGCGCCACACAGGTGACCAGCGCACGGCGCATGAACCCGAACTCGACAAACGGCTGGATCAACAGCGCGTGCAGCGTCATGGCGCGCTCCCGGGTGTGACGGCGCACCAGTCGGCGTTTTCGTCCCAGTCCTGCGCCATTTGCTGCGCGCGTTGCAGGTGCTTCGGCACCAGCACTTCAGCCGTGGGGCCGTGTGCCACGCACTCCCGCGCCAGCAGCAGCGTGGTCGGGAAGTGTTCGTGCACCTGAGCCAGGTCGTGCAGCACGGCGATCACGGTGCGCCCCTCGACGTGCCAGTGCTGCACCAGGCGCATCAGGTCGGCGGTGGTGCGCGTGTCGATCGCGTTGAAGGGCTCGTCGAGCAGGATCACGGCGGCGTCTTGCATCAGCACGCGCGCAAACAGCACCCGCTGGAACTGTCCGACCGACAGCTCCGAGATCAGCCGGTGTTCGAAGCCCGCCAGCCCCACCGACGTAAGCGCTCGCAAGGCGTCTTCGCGCTGTGCCGCCGTGGCACCGCGGAACCAGCCGATCTGCGGCCAGGCGCCGAGCATCACCACATCAAGCACGCCCAGCGGAAAGCTGCGGTCGATCCCCGATTGCTGCGGCATGTAGGCCAGACCCCGGCGCGGCAGACCGCCCAGGCGCACCTGGCCGGTGGTGGGTTGCACGCGACCGGTCAGGGCGTCGAGCAACGAGCTCTTGCCCGCGCCGTTGGGGCCGACCACGGCGGTGAGCGAGCCCGGCTCGAAGCGGCAGCTCACGTGGTGCACAGCGGGGTGCTGGCGGTAGCTCACCGTCAGGTCTTCGACCGCGATCGCGGGCGGCGCGGCGGCAAGCGCGGGGTGATCGTGGCGCGCGTTCATGGCGTGCCCGACAGCGACCAGGCGACTGCCGCCCACAGCAGCGCGATCAGCGCGACCGCACCGGCCAGACGCGCCGGCGCCGAGCGCATCAGCAAGCTGGTGGTCGCAGCCGGCGGTTGCGCGGGCGCAGCCGCAGCGTGGTGGTGGTGCGCTGCGCCGTGGGCATGGCTGTGACCGTGGACATGGCCGTGGTCCTTCGACCCGTGGTCGTGTGCATGCGAGTGGTCGCTGCTCATGCCGGTGCTCCGCTCACGCAAGTCGCGCATCGCCCGCGCAGGGTCAGGTCGTGGCGCTGCACCTCGAAGCCGGGCGGCGCCAGATCGCTCATCGAGCCCGGGCAGGCGTGGATCGGGTAGACGCGGTCGCACTGCATGCAAAGAAAGTGATGGTGGTGAGCTTCATGGGCAGCGCTGCCAGCCTGGTGGTCGTGGCCGTGAGCCGCCACCGCAGCCGCAGCCGCATCGGCGGCATAAGCGTGCCCTTTGGGCGCGGGCTCGTTCGATACCGCCATCTCGAAGCGTGCCGGCTGACCCGGCAACTCAACGCGCACCACCAGACCGGCGTCCTGCAGGCCCTTGATCTGCCGGTACACCGTCGACAGATTGAGGGTGGGCACGTGGGCGCGGGCCTGCTCGAGCAGGTCCGGCGGGCTCAGTGCCTGCCCGCTGCATGCGAGCGCATCGAGCAGGGCTTGTCGCTGTCGGGTGTGGCGTTCCATGCCCAGATGCTAATGCGATTGCATTGGCATTAGTTCCTGTGGGGCCATGGCGCTGCCATCTCCAGTCGCTAACATCGCCGCTCCCCCAGGTTCAGGAGATGGATATGCCGGTCATCGTGGTCGCCAACCCCAAGGGCGGTGTGGGCAAAAGCACGCTGTCGACCAACCTTGCGGGCTATCTGGCCTCGCAGGGGCACGCCGTGATGCTTGGCGACATCGACCGCCAGCAATCGGCGCGCACCTGGCTGGGTCTGCGCCCTGCTGCCGCCCGGCCGATTCGCAGCTGGGAGACGGATGACGATCTGCGTGTGCGGCCTCCCAAGGGCACCACGCACATGGTGCTCGACACCCCCGCCGGCCTGCACGGCAAGCGCCTCGACGAGGCACTGAAGATCGCCACCCAGGTGATCGTGCCGCTGCAGCCGAGCCTCTTCGACATCCATGCCACGCACGCCTTCCTGGAACAACTCGCTGCACACCGTCGGGCCGAGACCTTCAGCGTGGCGCTGGTGGGCATGCGCGCGCGGGAAGGCACGCGCGCTGTGGACCAGTTGAAGGCCTTTCTGGGCGCGTCGCCCTTTCCGGTGCTGACCCACCTGCGTGACACCCAGAACTACATCCATCTCGCCGCCCAGGGCCTCACGCTGTGGGATGTGACGCCCAGCCGCGTCGAGCGCGATCTGGCGCAGTGGCAACCCATCACCGCCTGGCTGGCGCGCTGAGCTCACCCGGTACCCGTCGCAAATCCAGTGTTTTCCCACCCCTCTTTTGGGGGTGACAGTTGATGACTTCGCACCTCCGATGCGGCCTTAGGATGTCCGCGCCCCAATCCAGCCCTCGGAGTTCTGATGAAGGTCTTGCTGATCGACGATCACCCATTGATCCTGTCAGCACTGAAGAGCACGATCCTGGGGCTGGAGGGTGGCGTCACCGTCGTTGACGTGGGCGATGCCCGATCAGCCCGTCTTATCTTGCAAGACGACAGCGATTTCGATCTGGTGCTGCTCGACTTGCGGCTGTCCGACGCGGACGGTTTCGACGTGCTGTGTGAATTGCGCGCCGCCTATCCGGCACTGCCGGTCGTGGTGGTGTCCGCGAGCGATCGAACCAGCGACGTCATCCGTTCCATCGACCTGGGCGCCATGGGTTTTGTGCCCAAGCGTTCGTCCAACGACACCCTTTTCGAGGCGCTGCGCATGGTGATGTCCGGAGGCATCTACGTGCCGCCGATGAACCTGGGCGATGACCGCATGACGTCTGACATCTTCCCGGGCACGTCGCCGGGAGGTCTGCGCGCGCTGCCCCTGGAGGCCGACGGTCATCAGGTGGCCGCATCGCTGGATACGCTGGGACTCACGCCCCGGCAGACGGAGGTGCTTCATTTACTCTTGCAGGGCAAACCCAACAAGCTGATTGCGCGTGACCTGAAGTTGTCGGTGGAGACCGTCAAGGACCACGTGGCGGCGGTGTTGCGCTCTCTCGGCGTCAGTTCGCGCACGCAGGCGGTGCTGGCGATCAGCGAGCTGACGCGGCCGCCCTCCAGCCCGTTGGGGCGGAGAAAGACCGACCCATGACCGATGTGGCGGCGATGCAGATCGACGGGTCGTCGCCCAACGCACTGCCAGACGGGTCACGCTTCGCCTTGAGCGGCTTGGCCGCTGAGTTGGTGGTCCACCTGACCGGGTGGATGGCGGTGGCGCTGCTGTTTCGCACCGAAGTGCCGGCAGCCGTGCTGCAGCCCTGGTCGATGATCTTCGCGGGCTTGTGGCTGGTGCGGCTCGCCTTGCTGTCGGCCTTCAAGCGGGCCGAGGCGTGTGCACCGGTCGACGCCGATCGATGGTGGGCGGTGTGGGTGGTCGGTTTTCTGATCTCGTCGTGCCTGTGGGGCGCGGGCGCGTGGCTTTTCTATCCGTTCCTCGACAGCGGTCGGGTCGGGGTGTTGCTGATCATTGGTTACACCCTGTGCATTGCCGCTGCTCCGGTGCTGCTGAACCACCCGCGCGCGTTCGTGCTGTGTCCGGTGCTTTACTTCGGGCCGGTCATCGTGCGCATTGCCACCAGCGGGCTGCACCATGCTTATGCCCAGGCCGGCACCCTGCTCCTCGTGTTTGCGATGACTTTTTTGCTGGTGCGTGCCTTCCGGCATTCGTTGCTGCGCACCCTGGATCTGCAGCGTCAGACCGGTGAGTTGCTGCGCCAGTTGCGCGTCGAAAAAGCGTCCGCGGAGGCTGCGCGCGGTGCGGCTGAGGCTGCCAACCGAGCCAAGACCGAGTTCTTCGTCGCCGCCAGCCACGATCTGAGGCAGCCGCTGCACGCGATGGGCCTGCTGGCCGGTGCGCTGCGACAAAAGAACCTTGACGGCGAATCGGCCCGCCTCGCCGGCAGCATCAACGAGTCGGTCGATGCGCTCGAAGGACTGTTTTCTCAGTTGCTGGACCTCACAAGGCTCGACAGCGGTGTGATCGAGGCGCAGCCGCAGCACTTCGGCTTGAGCGAGGTGTATCGCAAGCTGCGTTTGCGCTTCGAGCCGTTGGCCTTCGAGAAGGGGCTGGCGCTGCGCTTTCGGGGCTCGGCCCACCACGCGTGGGCCGATGTGCTGCTGGTCGAGCGCATCGTCCACAACCTGGTGTCCAACGCCGTGCGTTACACCACCGACGGCACGGTGCTGATCGGTTGCCGGCGCCGTGGGGACCGGCTGCTGTTGCAGGTCTGGGACACCGGCCCGGGCATCGATGAGCGCGAGCAGGGGCGTGTCTTCGACGAGTCTTACCAAGTGCCCAACGAACGGCGTGCCGAGCCGCCACAGCGCCAGGGTCTGGGCCTCGGCCTGTCGATCGTCAGGCGGCTGGCCGGCCTGATGGACGCGACCATCACCCTGCGTTCGCGCAAAGGCCGAGGGAGCGTGTTCACGCTGGAGCTGCCTGTCGGGCACGTGCACCCTGAACTGCTGCTCGCTGCGCCTGGCATCCCTGCGATCGAGCTGACCCTGCAGGGGCGCCAGATTCTCGTGGTTGAAGACGATCCCGTCGCCAGTGGGGCGCTGCGTTCGTTGCTCACCAGCTGGGGTGCGGACGTGGTGGCTTTGGACGGGAGCGCGTCATGTGCCGCGTGGGTGGCGGCCAACCCTCGGGTCGCACCGCCCGATTTGCTGCTGGTCAGTCACTCGATGCATGGCGAGGGGGACGGCATGAACGCCGTCGCGGCGCTGCGCGAGCACTTCGGACAGATCACGCCGGCCATCGTGGTCGGCGACAGTGCCTTGCCCATCCGTGAGATCCAGGCACAGCACTCGCGGGTGCATCTGATGCTCAAACCCGTGGTGCCGGTCAAGCTGCGCGCGTTGATCGGATTCAAGCTCGGCGAAGGCGCGCACGCAGGCGGCCACTGTCGACTCGAACCTTCAGCGAGCGGGGGTGGCTGAAGCCAGCGCCGCGTTGAGATCGGCCGCCATGTTGTGCTGCCCGAGGTCTTGGTCAAACCCTGCCCGCTTCATCAGACTCAGCGGCTGATCGTTGACCTGGCACAGCACCAGCCGCATGCCTTTGCGCACCAGCGAGCGGTGCAATTGCTCGAGCGCACTCAGGCCCGATGTGTCCATGAGCACCAGTCTGTGCAGGTCGAGCACCACCACGCGCGCGTCGGCCGGCAGCCGCTCGGTGACCTGCTCGAGCTTGTTGACTGCGCCGAAGAACAGCGCGCCGTACAGGTTGAAGGCCTGCACACCGGTGGGCACCGTCAGCGCCTCATCGGTCACCGGCTGGACCTGGAACAGCGTGCCCATGCGGTAGATGAAGAACGCGCACGACAGCACGAGCCCGATCTCGATCGCCACCGTCAGGTCAAACACCACGGTGAGGAAAAACGTGCCCAGCAGGATGGTGCGGTACCCGGTGTTGAAGTGCCGCAACCGCGCAAACTCGCGCCACTCGCCCATGTTGAACGCCACAAACAGCAAGATGCCCGCGAGTGCGGCGAGCGGCACGTGCACGGCCAGCGGTGCGGCCACCAGCACGATCATCAGCAGCGTGAGAGCGTGCACCATGCCCGACACCGGGCTGGTGGCACCCGAGCGCACGTTCGTCACCGTGCGCGCGATGGTGCCCGTGGCCGGCAATCCACCGAACAGCGGCACCACCATGTTGGCCACGCCTTGCGCCATGAGCTCCTGATTCGGGTCGTGGCGGGGCAACTCGGTCATGTTGTCGGCCACTCTGGCGCACAGCAGCGACTCGACCGCGCCGAGCATCGCGATGGTCATGGTGGGGATGAACAACTGCTGCACGCTGAGCCAGCTGACTGCCGGCATCGACAGCATCGGCAGGCTTTGCGGGATGCCACCAAAGCGCGATCCGATGGTCTGTACCGGCAGGTCAAACGCCACCACCGCGAGGCTCAGGGTCACCAGTGCCACAACCGAACCGGGCAGCCGTGCCGCCAGTCGCAACGCGCGGGTCTCGAGCAATTGGTAGGGCAGCACGCTGTTCGTGTTGAACAGCCGGGTCCAGAAGAACAGCCCACCCAGACAGACCAGGCCGAGCCCCAGCGCCATGGGGTTGGCGCCGTCGAGGTGTTGGCCGAGCGTGAGGAGCAGCCCGAAGAAATCCGACGGCATCTTGTCGATCGACAGGCCGAGCAGGTCCTTGAGCTGCGACAGCGCGATCAGCACGGCGATGCCGTTGGTGAAGCCGATGACGATGGCCACCGGCACGTAGCGCACCAGCGCACCGAGCTTGAGTGCGCCCATCGCCAGCAGCAGCACCCCGGCCAACATGGTCGACAGCAGCAGGTTGGCCACACCGTAGCGCTCGACGATGCCGTAGACGATCACGATGAATGCACCGGCCGGGCCGCCGATTTGCACGTTGGACCCGCCCAGCGCCGAAATCAGGAAGCCGCCGAGGATGGCGGTGAGCAGCCCCTGCTCGGGCTTGACGCCACTGGCAATCGCAAACGCCATGGCCAGCGGCAGCGCGATCACTCCCACTGTCATGCCTGCGGTCACATCGGTGATGAGCCGCGAGCGGTCGTAGTCCTTCAGGCTGTCGAGCAAACGGGGGCGAAAGCGCGCCAACTCGATGTGCAGTCCGTCCGAACGTGCCGGCGTGATGCCGGAGGACGATTCGAGCGGGCTGCGGTCACTCATGGAGCGCTCACCTCACACGCATGCCCGGCGTGGCGCCGGGCCAGGGTTCGAGCACATGGATGCCCGGGTGCTCTTTCTCGCTGGCGTGGCTGGCGGCCAGCACCATGCCTTCACTGACGCCGAACTTCATCTTGCGCGGCGCCAGGTTGGCCACCACCACCGTGAGCTTGCCGATCAGGTCGTCGGGCTCGTAGGCACTCTTGATTCCGCTGAACACGTTGCGATGGCGCGGCGCTCCAGCGTCGTCGAATTCGCCCACATCGAGTGTCAGACGCAGCAGCTTGTCCGAGCCTGCCACCTGTTCGCAGTTGACGATCTTCGCGATGCGCAGGTCGATCTTGACGAAGTCTTCGATGCCGATCAGCGGCGCGATGTCCTCGCCCCCGGGCTTCGGGGTTTCGACGACGGCGGGGGCCGGTGGCTCGAACAGCGCATCGAGCAGTTTCGCGTCCACGCGCTGCATCAGGTGCTGGTAGTCGCCGATGGTGTGTCCACCGAGTGCGCGCCGGGCATCCGCCGACACGAGCGGGCCGATGCGCAGGAAGGACTCGACCTGCGCGGCCAGCGCAGGCAGCACCGGCTTGAGGTAGATCGTGAGCAGCCGGAAGGCTTCGATGCACACGGTGCAAACGTCTTGCAGCAACGCATCCTGGCCTTCCTTGCGGGCCAGCTCCCAGGGCTTGTTCTGGTCGACGTACTCGTTGACACGATCGGCCAGCAGCATGATGTCGCGCAGCGCCTTGCCGAACTCGCGCTCGTCGTACAGCCGCTCGATGTCGGTGTGGGCTTCGCGCAGGGTGTCGAGCAGCACGCGGCCTTCGACGCCCACATCCGCGCACAGCCGGCCCGCGAATCGCTTGCTCAGGAAGCCCGCGGCGCGGCTGGCGATGTTGATGTATTTGCCCACCAGATCGCTGTTGACGCGAGCCACGAAGTCATCGGGGTTGAAGTCGACATCCTCGACGCGGCTGCTGAGCTTGGTGGCGATGTAATAGCGCAGCCATTCGGCGTTCATGCCGAGTTCAAGGTAGCGCAGCGGCGAAATGCCGGTGCCGCGGCTCTTGCTCATCTTCTCGCCGCTGACCGTGATGAACCCGTGGGCGAAGACGCTGTCAGGCACCTTGCGCCCCGAGAACTTCAACATCGCCGGCCAGAACAGCGTGTGGAAATAGGTGATGTCCTTGCCGATGAAGTGCACCTGCTCGAGCGCCGGGTCGGCCAGGTAGTCGTCGAAGCTGCGGGTCTCGCCGAGCCGCGCCGCGCCGCCACTGTCGAAATGGTTTTTCAGTGAGGCCAGGTAGCCGATCGGCGCGTCAAGCCACACATAGAAATACTTGCCAGGCGCGTCGGGAATGTCGATGCCGAAGTACGGCGCGTCGCGGCTGATGTCCCAGTCGCTCAGGCCGGTGGATCCGTCCTCGTCCTTGGCGAACCACTCGCGGATCTTGTTGGCGACCTCGCTTTGCAGCCGGTTGCCGCCGGTCCATTCCTCGAGGAAGCTCACGCAGCGCGGGTCACTGAGCTTGAAGAAGTAGTGCTCTGAACTCTTCATCACCGGCGTGGCGCCGCTCAGCGTGGAGTACGGGTTATTCAGCTCGGTGGGCGCGTAGACCGCGCTGCACACCTCGCAACTGTCGCCATACTGATCCTTGGCGCCGCACTTCGGACATTCGCCCTTGATGTAGCGGTCGGGCAGAAACATCGACTTCACCGGGTCGAAAAACTGCTCGATCGTGCGCGTGGTGATCAGCGAGCCGTCGACGCGGTCGCGCAAGGCGCGGTAGATGTCGTGCGCGAGTTCGGCGTTCTCGGGCGAGTCGGTAGAGTGCCAGTGATCGAACGCGATGTGAAAGCCGTCGAGGTACTGCTTGCGACCGGCGGCAATCTCGCCGACGAACTGTTGCGGTGTCTTGCCGGCCTTTTCGGCGGCGATCATGATCGGCGCGCCGTGGGCATCGTCGGCTCCCACAAAGTGCACCGCGTGGCCCTGCATGCGTTGGAACCGAACCCAGATGTCAGCCTGGATGTACTCCATCATGTGCCCGACGTGGAATGGCGCGTTGGCGTAGGGCAGGGCGGTGGTGACGAAGAGCTGGCGTGGCATGCGGGGGGACTCGGGTTTGGCGCTCTCCGCCAAGCTGCACGGCAGTGGCGGGCTGGCGCCGATTCTAGGCGTCGTCACCATGCTGGCCGTCGGGCCGCAACCCCTGCGCTAGACTGCGCCGCCACTGCGTTGCATGCCTGTCTGAAGGCACCCGCGGCGCCCTGTTTGCCCCCATCCGGAACCCCCATGGCCGTCACCGAATCTGTGTTGCTCGAAGCCCTGAAGGCCGTGGTCGACCCGAACACCGGCAGCGCCTTCGTCAGCACGAAGCAGCTGAAAAACCTGCGCGTGGACGGCAGCACGGTGTCGTTCGATGTGGAACTGGGCTACCCCGCCCGTAGCCAGTTCGAGATGCTGCGTGAGGCGCTTGTCTCGGCGGCGCGCGCTGTGGCCGGCGTGGATGCGGTCCACGTCAACATCAGCAGCAAGATCGTCGCGCACGCGGCGCAGCGCGGCGTGCAGTTGCTGCCCAACGTCAAGAACATCGTCGCCGTGGCCTCGGGCAAGGGTGGCGTGGGCAAGAGCACGACCGCGGCCAATTTGGCGCTGGCGCTGGCCGCCGAAGGCGCAGCGGTGGGCATCCTCGACGCCGACATCTACGGCCCGAGCCAGCCGATGATGATGGGCCTGTCGGGCAAGCCCGAGTCGAACGACGGCAAGACCATGCAGCCCATGCGCAACCACGGCGTCGAGGTGATGTCGATCGGCTTTCTGGTCGAGGCTGACAACCCGATGATCTGGCGCGGTCCGATGGCCACCCAGGCGCTCGAGCAGTTGCTGCGGCAGACGAACTGGGGCGATCTCGACTACCTGATCGTTGACATGCCCCCGGGCACCGGCGACATCCAGCTCACGCTGTCGCAGCGAGTGCCACTGACCGGCGCGGTGATCGTGACCACGCCGCAAGACATCGCGCTGCTCGACGCCAAGAAGGGCATCCGCATGTTCGAGAAGGTCGGTGTGCCGATCCTGGGCATCGTCGAGAACATGGCGGTGCATGTGTGCGAACAGTGCGGCCACGCCGAGCACATCTTCGGCGCGGATGGCGGCAAGCGGTTGGCCGAGCAGTACAAAACCGACTACCTCGGCGCACTGCCGCTCAATTTGAGCATCCGCGTGCAGGCCGACAGCGGCCGGCCCAGCGTGGTGAGTCATCCCGATGGCGAGATCGCCGGCCTGTACAAGGCCGTGGCGCGGCAGGTGGCGGTGAAGATCGCGCAGCGCACCCGCGACTTCTCGTCAAAGTTTCCGACCATCACCATCTCCAACGACACCTGAGGCCCAGACCATGAGCATCAAGAGCGACAAGTGGATCCGCCGCATGGCCGAGACCGCCGGCATGATCGAGCCGTTCGAGCCGGGTCAGGTGCGCCAGTCGGCCGATGGCCAGAAGATCGTGAGCTATGGCACGTCGAGCTACGGCTACGACATCCGCTGCGCGCGCGAATTCAAGGTGTTCACCAACATCTACAGCACGGTGGTCGATCCGAAGAACTTCGACGAGAAGAGCTTCGTCGACATCGAGGGCGACGTGTGCGTCATCCCGCCCAACAGCTTCGCGCTGGCACGCACGGTCGAGTACTTCCGCATTCCGCGCAACGTGCTCACCATCTGCCTGGGCAAGAGCACCTACGCGCGCTGCGGGATCATCGTCAACGTCACCCCGTTCGAGCCCGAATGGGAAGGCTACGTCACGCTCGAGTTCAGCAACACCACGCCGCTGCCGGCCAAGATCTACGCTGGCGAAGGCTGCGCGCAGGTACTGTTCTTCGAGAGCGACGAGGTCTGCGAGACCAGCTACAAGGACCGCGGGGGCAAGTACCAGGGCCAAAAGGGCGTCACGCTGCCCAAGACCTGAGGCGTTGCCTGTTCGTGACATGGTTGTCGTTTGGCGCGGGCGCCGGCTGCGAATACCCCCCTGAACAAGGGGGCGGCATGGCGGGTGGCGGGGACTAGCATCCATCACTTGATCACAAGATCGGAGTTATCCCCATGAAACGTTCACTTGCGCTCATCGCGGCAGGCTTTGCGCTGGTTGGCAACGCCCATGCGGTTGACAGTTATTTGTTCGGAGACAGCGACAACCTGACGGCGGCCAACAAGCTGACCATCAACGGATCAGACCGGATCGTCGTCGATGCTGGTTGGTATGGCGATACCGGGCTGCACCGGAACGGGAACGCCAACTACTTTGCAGGATCGTGCAGTTCGTGCCTGGATTTTGGCGACCCGGAGTTCTACAGAAACTGGTTCGTCATTGACCTGACGGGGCTCACCGCAAACGTCACCACCCTGACGCTGACGGTGGACTCGCGTGATATCTCCAGCCCAGGCGCCTACACCCTGTGGGATGTCACCAGTGACCTCGATGATTTGCCGGTTGACAGTACCGACCGCACCGACATCTACGCCGACCTGGGCGGCGGCAAGTCTTACGGCTCGTTCGGTTACCAGCTCAGCGATGCCTACAACTACCGCACGCTCGAACTGAACTCCGATGGCCTCGCCGACCTGAACGCCGCGATCCGCAGGGGCGATGACCAGTGGGCCATCGGTGGCTCGTTCGATGCCGCCGCCCCGATCCCCGAGCCTGAGACGTACGCGCTGATGCTGGTCGGTCTGGGCGTGGTGGGCTGGATGGCCCGGCGTCGCAAGGCCTGAGTTTTCAGAGCTCGTCCCACCCACGAAAAAGCCGCCTCAGGGCGGCTTTTTTCATGGTCAGCGGCCGCTACGATCGCAGCGCCGGTTCGCGGCGAGGCAGGCGGAGACATCGCGATGAAGTGGGAAGGTAACCGGCAAAGTGACAACGTCGAGGACGCCCGAACGGGCGGTGGCGGGCGTGGATTTCCGATCGGCGGCGGGCGCGGACTGGGCCTCGGGTCCATCGCGATCGCGCTGGTGGCGGGCTGGATTTTCGGCATCAACCCGCTGACGGTGCTGGGCGTGCTGAGCGGTGTGGACGGCGGCGGCACGGCGCCCCGCGTGCAGCAGTTGCCAGCCACCCGGCCCCCGACGGGTGACCGTGCCGCGGCGTTCGTCTCGACCGTGCTGGCCGATACCGAAGATGTCTGGGCGGCGCAGTTCAAGCAGGCCGGTCGAACCTATCAGGATCCCAAATTGCGGCTGTTTCGAGGCAGCGAGCCCACCGCCTGCGGCCAGGGCGAAGCGGCGATGGGGCCGTTTTATTGCCCGGGCGACCACAAGGTCTACATCGACCTCGGTTTCTTCGACACGCTGTCGCAGCGCCTCGGTGCCCCCGGCGACTTTGCGCAGGCCTACGTGATCGCGCATGAGGTCGGCCACCATGTGCAAAACCTGCTTGGGATCAGCGGCAAGGTGGACGCGATGCGCGGCCGCGTGAGTGCCGCCGAGCAAAACGCGCTGAGCGTGAAGCTCGAGTTGCAGGCCGATTGCCTGGCCGGTGTGTGGGCCCACGACTCCCAGCAAGGCAAGGGCTGGCTGGAGAGCGGCGACGTGGAAGAAGCGCTGCGGGCGGCCAGCCAGATCGGTGATGACACCTTGCAGCGGCAGTCGCGTGGAACCGTGGTGCCCGAGAGCTTCACCCACGGCACCAGCGCGCAGCGCGTGCGATGGTTTCAACGCGGGTTGCAAGCCGGCAGCATGGAGCAGTGCAACACCTTCAACAGCAAGACGCTGTAGGCGGTCCACTGCGGCTTGGCTCAGCGCAGGGCGACGAGATCGGGGGATTCAGCGCGCTCACCCGCGCAATGGCGGGCGCTGCGGGGGAGGGGTCAGACGTGCAGCGAACCGCTGCGCCCCAGGCGCTCGGCCGAGCCGTAGCTGCCGTACATGACCGGCGCATCGCGAGGCAAAAGCACGTCGATCGCGCGATCCAGCGCGGCGGTGGCGCGCGCCAGACTTTCGCGTTGAGCGGCGACCGATCCGCCGGCATCGACCAGGCGGCGGCGCAGCGAGGCGGGCAAAGGCCCGTTGCGCGCCGCGCGTGAAAAGTGATCCACCGCGTTGGACAACGCGCGGTGCAACTCGCCAGCGTGCAAATCGATCGACGCCAAGTCCCGTTCGCGAAGCGCTTCTCCGAGGCACGACAGACGGCTTTCGACCGCGCTGAGGGTGGACTCGAGCAACGGGTCGGCAGACTCGGCTGCCGCGGTCGGGTTCGGATGGCCTTGCGAGAGCATCAGGTTCATGGGTTCAGCGATGGGTGATCGATCGTTGAAAGGGACGCCGCGATCCAGTTCAGGCCCTGGGCGCGCCGCCGGACAACAATTCGGCCGCATTCGCGATCAATTTGTCGGCGATCACGCCGGCGTTGATGGTGAATTCACCGCGATCGATCGATTGCGAAACGCTTTCGACCTTGGCGGCATTGAATTCGGCGTCGCCAGCAGAAAGCAGTGACGTGGCCGTGCTGGACAGCGCGACTTGAGCGCTGGCTTCGGCGGCTTGACCTGGCACGGTCGGCGCGGGGGTGGATGTCGCAGCGGTCGACGACGGCGTTGCGGCCGGCGTCACGACCGGCTTGTCAGCCGGATTTCCAATTTTCATGAGGTTCTCCCTACAGACGGCAGAGTGAGCAGCCGTTTCAACATGAAGTTGGTTTCGGCCGAACCACTGGCGACTTTAGGCTTTTTCCAGCTGCCCTCAGCCCGGTTGCGGCGAGTGATCCCGGGGGCGCGGTTCACAAGGACACCTCGAGCTGTCTGGACGCCACCGGCATGCCGGTGATGACTTGTCCGCCATCGGTGCGCACACGGGCACTTTGGCCCTCAAAGCCCGGGCTGAGTGCGGTGCCCATGCCGGCCACGCTGAAGCCGTTGCCCACCGCGAGCACCTTCACGGTGTCGCCGGCGGCAAACCACTGCCTCGATTTCAGATCTGCCTGACGCACCCCCTGACCGGCGCTCAGCGAGCGGGTGAGCGCGCGGCCGACGGCCATGGATTCATTCACGACCACGGGGCTGTTTTCTTCCGCCAGATCCACCTCGGCGTAGGCCAGGTCACCGGATTGCAAGGTGGCGCCCAGCGCCAAAGGCTGCGCGGCCACCAGGGCCTGACCGTAGACATGCACCGTGATCGGCAAATAGACGTTCCAGGGGCGCTCGCCTTGAGTACAGCGCAGCCCGATGCGTGACTTGCCCCACAGGCGAACGCCGGTGGGCAAATAAGGTTCGACGCGCTGGCAGGGCGCGAGCTTCAGGTGCGGGTCGAGCGATCCGACCGCCACATCAAAACGCAGTGGCATCGACAGACCGACGCCCGACACACGAGACTGCTGCGACGCGATCAGGGCCAGCTCGCGCACCTGGCCGATCAGTGCGGCATCGACTGCTGTCGTGGTGGATTGAGCGTGCGCACGTGGCGCGACGCACCACAAGGTCAGTGCCATCAAAGCGAACCACGCAGCGCGCCACGGCAGCGACGAGAGGCTGGCTTGCGATGGTGCGGGACCCGATTTCATGCTGCCACTCTAGGTGTCGAGCGGGCCGTGCAAAGCGCCGAAATGACGCCCATTCAGGGCTCTCTTCTCGCTTATGTATTGGGAGTCGCTGCCCACAATGACTGCAAATCCCCCCAAAGGGAGCAAAACATGATCAACAACCTCACCAGCATCCTCGACTTCCAGGCCCAGGCATTGACGCTGCGGTCGGAGCGGCAGCGTTTGCTCGCCAGCAACATCGCCAATGCGGATACGCCGGGCTACAAGTCGCGTGAGATGGACTTCGCGAAGGCCTTGCGTGAGGCCACGGGCCAGCAACAAGGCGCCAGCCTGGGAATGAGCCGCACCGCCGGTGTCATGACCGCCGGCCGCCTGGACACCACGCAGGCCGGCCACATCTCGGGCGCCACCCTGTCGTCCGGCCAGACCGAATTGCTGTACTCCACCTCAAGCCAGCCCAGCCTCGACAACAACTCCGTCGACCTGGACCGCGAGCGCGCCAGCTTCGCCGACAACGCCATCAAGTACGAGGCCTCGCTGGGCTTCATCAACGGCAGCGTGAAAACGATGCTCGAAGCGATCAAGGGGCAAGGATGAAGAAGACACCGCGAATTGAACGGCCGGCCGGGCACCGCGCTGCGGCCCAAGCCGCTTGCCTGCCCGCTCTGGCGCGGTCGAGCGACAAGAACAAGGAGCAGCCATGAGCATGTTGAACATCTTCAATGTGGCCGGCAGCGCGATCAGCGCGCAAAGCCAGCGGCTCAACGTGGTGGCCTCCAACCTGGCCAACGCGGACACCGTGGCGGGCCCCGACGGCAGCGCCTACAAGGCGCGGCAGGTCAATTTCCAGACCCAGATGATGGGCGCCAGCGTCGATACCGCCGGTTCGGCGGGCGTCACCGTCAGCACCATCAGCGAGAACCAGGCGCCTGGCCGGCGGGTGCACGACCCGAGCCACCCGGCCGCCGACGCCGACGGCTACGTGACCTACAGCAACGTCAACGCCGTCGAGGAGATGGTCAACATGATTTCCGCCTCCCGCGCGTACCAGAACAACGTCGAAGTCATGAACACGGCCAAATCGCTGCTGCTCAAGACCTTGCAGATGGGCAACTGAGCCCGACACCCCAGGGAACCACCATGGACTTCTCGACCCTCAACGCCACCTCGAAAAGCACTTCTGCGGCGTCTTCGTCAGCCGCGTCGGCCACCGACACGACATCGGCGGCCGGCTCTCAGGACCGCTTCTTGAAGCTGCTGGTCACGCAGATGCAAAACCAGGATCCGCTCAGTCCGATGGACAACGCGCAACTGACCACGCAGATCGCGCAGATCAACACCGTCACTGGCATCGACAAGCTCAACACATCGGTGGTCGGGCTGTCCGGGCAGTTCGCCCAGATGCAGGCGCTGCAAGGCGCTTCGCTCGTGGGCCGCGACGTGGTCGTGCCGGGCAATGTGCTCGACATCGCCAACGGCGTCGGTCAGGGCGGCTTTGAGCTCAGCGGGCCGGCGGACAACGTCAAGGTCGAAATGCTGTCGCCATCCGGTCAGGTCATCGACACACTGAACCTGGGCGCGCAAAGCGCTGGCATGCAGGGCTTCGACTGGCCCACGTCCACCGCCACCAACGCGAGTGGCCTGACGTTCCGGGTGACCGCCACCAGCGGCAGTGTGAGCAGTTCGCCCACCGCCTTGATGCGCGACCACGTGAACGCCATCACCACAACCAACAACACGCTCAACCTCGAGCTGCAGAACGGCGGCACCGTGCCCTACAGCACCGTTCGCGCAGTGAACTGACTTTCCCCCGCAACTTTCGACCCCGCCAAGGACACATCATGAGCTTCCAACAAGGTCTTTCTGGATTGAACGCCACGAGCAAAAGCCTCGAGGTCATCGGCAACAACATCGCCAACGCCAACACGTACGGAGCCAAGGGAGCGCGCGCCGAGTTCGCCGACATGTACGCCACGGCCATGAACGGCGCTGGCGGTGGTGCCTCGGCCGGCATCGGCGTGAGCCTCGCGTCGGTGTCGCAGCAGTTCAACCAGGGCGTGGTCACCACCACCTCGAACCCGATGGACATGGCCATCAACGGCCGCGGCTTCTTCGAACTGGAGGCTTCCAGCGGTGAAACGGTCTACAGCCGCAACGGCCAGTTCAAGCTGGACCGCGATGGCTTTGTGGTCAACGGACAGGGGCTCAAGCTCAAGGCGCAGGCCTGGGACGAGGCCGCCGGCCGCGGCGTGGGCGATGCGGTGCCGATTCAACTGCAGACGGGATTGGGCTCGCCCGTGAAAACCGGCTCCTCGACGACGGCCGCGCTGGCCGGCGTGCAGATGTCCATCAACCTGGACGCCACCAAGCCTGTGCCGACGACGGCCATGTCCTTCACGGCACCCGACAGCTACAACTTCTCGACCTCGCAAACCCTGTACGACGGGCAGGGCGCGCCGCTGACCATGGGTTACTACTTCCGCAAGACGGCCATCGACACCTGGGATGTCTACGGCGCGATCAACGGGCAGTCGTGGGACGGCAGCGCCAACCCGGGCGCTCCGCTGACCTCGCTGAGCTTCGCTGCTGACGGCACGTTGACCACCTCGCCGGCCAGCATCAGCAAGGACATCATCGACCCGCGCCTGCCCACCGTGCCAAGCGCCACGACGCTGTTCACGCAGTTGCCGATCAACTTCTCGGGCAGCAGCCAGTACGCATCAGGCTTCAGCGTGTCGAAGCTCAAGCAGGACGGCTACACGTCGGGCGAATTGACCGGCGTTTCCTTCGACTCGACCGGCGTGGCCAAGGCCACCTATTCGAATGGCCGCTCGACCAACCTGGCGCAAATCCAGCTGGCCGACTTCACCAACCTGCAGGGCCTGCAGTCGCAAGGGGGCAACGTGTGGAAGTCCACCTACGCCTCCGGCGACCCGGTCAGCACCGGTGCCCCGGGCAGCGGTGTTCTGGGCTCCGTGCAGGCCGGTGCGCTCGAGGAATCGAACGTCGACCTCACGGGCGAGCTGGTCAACATGATCACCGCGCAGCGGCTGTACCAGGCCAACTCGCAGACCATCAAGACGCAAGACCAGGTGCTTCAGACCCTGGTGAACCTGCGATAAGCGATTCGTCTAGCGCCACCTGAGTCGAGCCCACGAGGAGTCACCCATGGACCGCATGATTTACCTGTCGATGTCGGGCGCCAAGGCCACGATGGAGCGTCAGAACACCCTGGCGAACAACCTGGCCAATGTGTCGACCACCGGCTTTCGAGCCGAGTTGCAGGCGTTTCGCGCCGTGCCGGTGCAAGGCAGCGGCGCCGCCACACGGGTCTACACGCTCGAATCCACGCCCGGCTACGACAACACGCCGGGCACGGTGTCGGCCACCGGTCGCAATCTGGACGTGGCGATGAAGGGCAACGCCTGGTTGGCCGTGCAGGGCGCCGACGGCACCGAGGCTTACACCCGCGGCGGCGCACTCGACGTGTCCGCCGACGGCACGCTGACGACCCGTGGCGGCATCACGGTGCTGGGAGACGGCGGGCCGATCCAGGTGCCGCCCAACAGCGAGGTCAGCATCGGCGCCGACGGCACCGTCAGCGCACGCACCGGTACCGCCAAGCCCACGCCGGTGGGCCGGCTCAAGCTGGTCACCCCCGAGACGCCGTTGAACCGCGGCGACGATGGACTGTTTCGCGGTGCCGACGGCGATTTGCCTGCCGATGCGAATGCACGCGTGCAAGACGGCGCGCTCGAAGGCTCCAACGTGAGCCCGGTCGCGACGATGGTGGCCATGATCTCCGCGGCGCGCCAGTTCGAAGCCCAGATCAAGATGATGCAGACCGCCGAGGCGAACGAGAAAGCTGCCACGCAGCTGCTCAGCCTCAACTGATTTTCTGAACAAGGACTACCGCCATGATGCGCTCCCTGTGGATTTCCAAGACCGGCATGGAGGCTCAGCAAACGCAGCTGGACGCCATCTCGAACAACCTCGCCAACGTGTCGACCAACGGCTACAAGAAGTCGCACGCCGTGTTCGAGGACCTGATGTACCAGAACGTGCGCCAGGCCGGTGCTGCCAGCACCGACCAGACCGTCTTGCCCACCGGGCTGCAGCTCGGACTGGGCACGCGCGCGGTGGCCACTTCGCGCAGCTTCAGCCAGGGCAACCTGCAGCAAACCAGCAACCCGCTCGATCTGGCGGTGCGCGGCAACGGGTTCTTCGAAGTGCAGATGCCTGACGGCACCACGGGCTACACCCGCGACGGCTCGTTCCAGGTCAGCGCCACCGGACAGCTGGTGACCAACAACGGTGCCCCGGTCAACCCCGGCATCACCATCCCCGCCACCGCCACCAGCGTGACCGTGGGCAGTGACGGCACGGTCAGCGTCGCGCTGCCCGGCCAGACCTTGCCGCAAAACGTCGGCCAGATCCAGCTGGTGAACTTCGTGAATCCGGCCGGCCTCGAGCCCAAGGGACAGAACCTGTACGCTGAAACTGCAGCCTCGGGCACGCCCAACGCCGGCACGGCGGGACAAAACGGACTGGGCTCGATCTCGCAAGGCTTTGTCGAAACCTCGAACGTCAACGTGGTCGAGGAACTGGTCTCGATGATCCAGACGCAGCGCGCCTACGAGCTCAACTCGAAGGCCATCTCCACGTCGGATCAGATGCTGGCCAAGCTGGGACAGCTGTGATGCGTGCGGCTCGTGTGATGCGCGCCGCCCGGCGCAGCGCCGCGGTGCTGGCCGCGCTGGTCTTGTGCGGCTGCGAGGCGCTCGCGCCACACCCCAAAGTCGAAGTGGTCACGCCCACCTTCGCGGTGCCCGCGCCTGTGGCCGCGCCGGCCAATGGGGTCAACAGCGGGTCGATCTTCCAGGCCTCGCAGTACCGGCCCTTGTTCGAAGATCACCGCGCGCGTCTGGTGGGCGACATCATCACGGTGCAGATCGTTGAAAAGGTGACCGCCAGCCAAAAGAGCAAGAGCAGCATCGACAAGGGTGGCACCGTGTCGGCCAGCGTGACCGCGGTGCCGTTGCTGCCTTCGAGCACGCTCAACCGGGCCAAGGCCGATGGCACCTCGAGCAACAAGTTCGACGGCACCGGCACCACCGAGAACACCAACGACTTCACCGGCACGATCACCGCTACCGTCACCGGCGTGCTGCCCAACGGGCATTTGCTGATCTCGGGCGAAAAGCAGATCGGCGTGAACGACAACGTGGACGTGCTGCGCTTTTCGGGGCAGGTCGACCCGCGCTCGATCCAGCCGGGCAACACGGTGCCGTCGGCGCAGGTCGCCAATGTGCGCCTTGAGCACCGCGGTCGGGGTGCACAGGCCGATTCGCAGGTAATTGGCTGGTTAGCACGGTTCTTTTTGAGCGTTCTGCCGATTTAAGTTTCTCCAGAATCGATTGCAACAGGGAGTGCAATCGAGATGGACAGGATCGGCAGACTCACGCAAGCGGGATGGTTGTTCGTCTGGTGCCTGGCACTGGCCGGCTGGCCCGTTGGCGCACAGGCCACCCGCATCAAGGAAGTGGCCACCGTTCAAGGTGTGCGCAGCAACCAGTTGGTGGGCTATGGACTGGTGGTGGGCCTCGACGGCACCGGCGACCAGACCACCTCGGCACCCTTCACCACCCAGAGCATCAACTCGCTGCTGCAGCAAATGGGCGTCACGGTTCCGGCCGGCGCATCGATGCAGCTCAAGAACGTGGCGGCGGTCATGGTCACCGCGCAGCTGCCTGCCTTCGCGCAGCCGGGTCAGGCCATCGACGTCAACGTCTCGTCGCTGGCCAACGCCAAGAGCCTGCGTGGCGGCACCCTCATCGTCACACCGCTCAAGGGCGCTGACGGCCAGATCTACGCGATCGCGCAGGGCAACCTGATCGTCGGCGGCGCCGGTGCGGCGGCGGGCGGCTCCAAGGTGCAGATCAATCACCTGAGCGCCGGGCGCATTCCTGAAGGCGCCACGGTGGAGCGCGCGGTGGCCACGCCACTCAACCAGGGCAGCATCCTGCAGCTCGACCTCAACGCCAGCGACTACAACACCGCCCGCCAGGTGGCGCGCGCCATCAACACCCGCATGGGTGGCAGCGTGGCGCAGGCCGTCGACGGCCGCCGTGTCCAAGTGGCCATGCCTGAATCGCCGGACGACCGCGTGTCGTTCATGGCCGAGATCGAGAACCTCAACGTCGATCTGGCCAGCCCGGCCGCTCGCGTGATCATCAATGCGCGCACCGGCTCGGTGGTGGTGAATGAATCGGTGACCCTCAGCGCCTGCGCCGTGGCGCACGGCAGCCTGTCGGTCACCATCAACAGCACGCCTGTCATCAGCCAGCCGAATGCGTTTTCGCAAGGCCAGACGGTGCAGTCCGAAAAGGCCGACATCACCATCCGCCAGGAGCCGGGCTCGCTGATCCAGCTGCCTGCCGGAACCAAGCTTGCCGATGTGGTCAAGGCGCTCAACTCGCTGGGTGCGACGCCGCAAGACCTCGTGGCGATCCTGCAGGCGATGAAGTCCGCGGGCGCGCTCAATGCCGAACTCGAGGTGATCTGATGAACCTCAACTCGCCCGTGACCAACCCGCTGCTCACGTCGGGGAGCTCGTCGAGTGTCGATGCCCGTTCGCTGGCGGCGTTGCGCACGACCAGTGAGCGCGACCCGAGGGCTGCCATCAAGGAAACCGCCAAGCAGTTCGAGGCGATGTTCATGCAGCAGTTGCTCAAGAGCATGCGTGAGGCGCAGGCGGCCATGTCCAGCGGGATGCTGGAGAACTCGGGCACCAACCTGGGCAATGAAATGCTCGACGGCGAGTACGCCAAGCGCATGAGCGGCACGACCAATGGGCTGGCCGATGTGATCGCCCGCCAGCTCGAGCGTCAGATGGGCACCCCTGCCACCGAACCGGTGACGCTCAAGCCGTTTTCCACCACACCCGGCGCGCCGCTGCCGGCTGCTGCTGCGGCAGGCTCGCCGGCCGCATCGACCAGCGGCAAACAGGCCGACTTCGTTCGCAATCACACCGACGCGGCACGTGCCGCCGAGGCCGAGACCGGCATTCCGGCCGGCTTCATGGTGGCGCAAGCCGCGCATGAGTCGGGCTGGGGCCGCCACGAGATCAAGAACGCCGACGGATCGACCTCGTTCAATGTGTTCGGCATCAAGGCCGACAGCCGCTGGAAGGGACCGGTTGCCGAGGTCACCACCACCGAATACAGCGCCGGCGTGGCGCACAAGGTGACGGCGAAATTCCGCGCCTACAGCTCCTATGCGGAATCGTTCAAGGACTACGCCCGCATGATGAAAGACAGCCCGCGCTACAGCCAGGTGATGGCCAGCGCCAGCGGCGTCAACGCCAGCGCAGCCGGCTTCGCCCAGGGCCTGCAGCGCGCGGGCTATGCGACCGATCCGGCTTATGCCGACAAGCTCACCCGTGTCATCAACACGACGCTGCGTTTGCAGCGCGTGATGAGCACCTGAACACGAGGTCAACGACATGGGAACGGGTGCATTGATGTCTCTGGGCGTGCGGGCCATGGCGGCCAGCTACGCCCAACTGCAGACCACCAGCAACAACATCGCCAACGTCAACACCAAGGGCTACTCGCGTCAGGAGGTGCAGCTCGCGAGCTCCGGCGGTCAGTTCACCGGCGCCGGCTTCTTCGGGCGTGGCGTGGACGTGACCAGCGTGACGCGCGCGCACGATGATTTCCTCACGCGCGAAGCCGCGCTGTCGGCTTCGCTGGCCGCCTCGGACACCGCGCGCAGCGATCAACTGCTGCGTCTCGAAAAGGTGTTCGGTACCGGCGAGTCCGGTCTGGGTTACGCCACCAACCAGATGTTCAACGCCTTTGCCGATGTGGCCAGCAAGCCGCAGGATCTGTCGTCGCGTCAGGTGGTGCTGGCGCGTGCCGGCGAATTGGCGGCGCGCTTCACCACCGCTGCCCAGCAGATCGACGAATTGCAGGCCGGTGTCGCCGGGGATCTGGAGGCCTCGGTGTCACAGGTCAACGACCTGACCAGCCGGATCGCCGTGTTGAATCAGAAGATCGTCGATGTGCGCGGCACCGGACAGCCCCCCAATGACCTGCTCGACGAGCGCGACACCGCGGTGCGCGACCTCAGCAAGCTGGTGCAGGTGTCGACCATCGGCGCCGAGGACGGCTCGTTGTCGGTGTTCATGGGGGCCGGACAGGCGCTGGTGCTGGGCAACCAGACCACGCCGCTGGTGGCCATGCGCGATGTGTACGACAACTCGCGCGTGGTGCTGGGTGTGACCACGCAGGCCGGCAACCGGGCACTGCCGCCATCGCTGCTCACCGGTGGCAGCCTGGCCGGACTGATGCGCTTTCAAAGCACCGACATCACCGATGCGCGCAACCTGCTGGGCCAGATGGCATTGGCGGTGGGCTTGCAGGTCAACGAACAGCAGTCGCTGGGGCTGGATCTCAACGGGCAGACCGGTGCGGACATGTTCCGCTTCGGCCCGGCCTCCGGATTGCCGGTGCTGGCGGCCAACGCGTCAACGGCCAACACCGGCAGTGGGGCCATCTCTCTCACGCTGCAGCCACCGGCCGTGCTCACCGCCGCCAGCGTGAGCAGCGTGCAGGCCAGCGACTACCGCATCACCGCCGATGGCCTGGGCGGCTTCCAGCTCGCACGGCTCAAGGGCGGTGAGATCGATCCCGACTTTGCGGCACAAAGCGTGGTCAACGGCGACGTGGTGGATGGCTTCAAGATCAGCATCAGCGGAGCCGCCGCTGCAGGCGACACCTTTTTGCTGCGTCCGGCCGGCAGCGCTGCGCGCGACATGCAGCTGGCCGTGTCCAACCCCAAGTCGATCGCCGCGGCCTCGCCGCTCAGCGCGACGCTGGGGAGCACGAACAAGGGCACCGGCTCGGTCGGTGCCATCAGTTACACCGGCACCGATGTCGCGGCGTATGCCAATTTGCCGGTCACCCTGCAATTCCAGACCACCGCGACCCCGGGCCAGTTCACGTACACCTGGACCGACACCACGGGAACCAGCGCGCCTGTCGCGTGGACATCCGGGCAGCCCGTCGTCTACGCGGGCACCACGCCCACCAACGGCTTTTCGGTGCAGATCAACGGGGTGCCCACAGCCGCCAACAACAGCGTGACGCCTGCGGTGCCGAGCGACACCTTCGTGTTCAGCGCCAATGCGTTCCCGAGCTCGGACAACCGCAACGCCAACGCCTTGCTGGCCTTGCGCGACAACCCGCTCGTGGGTGCGGTCTGGAGCGGCGGCACCTTGCAACCGGGCGCCAACGTGACCGATGCCTTCGCAGGCATCGTGGCCAGCATCGGTGTACGCGTGCAAAGCGCCAAGTCGTCGGCTGATCTGTCGACCAGCGTGGCCACCGAAGCCGAACTGGCGCGCACGTCCAAGTCGGGCGTCAACCTCGACGAGGAAGCGGCCCGGCTGATCCAGTACCAGCAGAGCTACCAGGCCGCGTCCAAGATGCTGCAGGTTGCGCAAACCGTGTTCGAGACCTTGCTGCAGACCGCCGCACGCTGACACCCATTTCGCCCTATCCGCCCGCCCTGACCTGATCGAGCAACGCCATGCGAATTGCCTCTGCCAACGGTTACGAAACCACCATCGACGTCTTGCAGCGCCGCCAGACGGACCTGAGCGACATGCAGACCCGCCTGACCAGCGGCAAGCGGCTGCTCAAGGCCAGCGACGATCCGGCCGCCGCCGCGCGTGCGGAGCGCGCCATGGCCGCCGAGATGCGCAGCGACACCTCACAGCGCAGCGTCGACGCCAGCAAGGTCATCATGAGCCAGACCGAAAGCGCACTCGGCGATGCCGGTGACCTGTTGCAGCAGGTGCGCGAAACCCTCGTGGCCTCCGGCAACGCCACCTACACCGACGCTGAGCGCTCCCAGCTCGCCGCCAACCTGACCAGCATGCGACAGCAATTGCTTGGCGTGGCCAACCGCACGGACGGCGCGGGCTCCTACCTGTTTGGCGGGCAGGGTTCGTCGCAGCCGCCCTTCGTCGACTCGCCAGCGCCCACCGGTGTGCAGTTCCGTGGCATCACCGGCCAGATGCAGTCGCCTACCGACAGCCCGCTGCCGTTGAGCAGCGACGGTGTGGCGGGTTGGTTGAACGCCAGCACGGGCAATGGCGTGTTCCTCACCCAGTCGGCCACCAACACCGTGACCGGTCAGCCGGTCTCGGGCGCCTGGATCGATGCCGGCAGCGTGACCAATCCGTCGGCGCTGTTTCCGGTGGCCGACACTGGCTACCGCGTGCACTTCACCAGCGGCGGCGCCTATGACATCGAAAGCTATTCGCTGTCATCGCCCGCATCGCCAGCCACCGTGGAAAGCTCAGGCGTCTACCAGTCCGGCACGGCCATTTCCATTCACGGCATGGCCGTCACGGTCACCGGCTCGGCAGCTGCGGGCGATCAGTTCACCATCGCGCCATCGACCCCGACGCTCAACGTGTTCAGCACCATCGACAAGGCCATCGCCGACTTGAAGACGGGCAGCCGCACGCCGGCCCAGCGCGCACAGTCGACCGCCGACCGGCTGCGCGATGTCGACTCCGCGATGGCCTCGCTGAACCTCGCCCGCTCGGCCACCGGCGGCACCCTCAACCTCATCGACAACGAGACCACCCGGTTGTCCGCGCTCAAGCTTGCGGCGCAAACCGAGCGGTCCGACGCCGAGGACCTGGACCTGCCGCGGGCACTGTCCGAGTTCCAGAACCAGCAGACCGGTTACGAAGCGGCGCTAAAGTCGTACTCGATGGTTCAAAAGATGTCTTTGTTCCAGTACATCAACGGTTAAGCCTTGTGCCGGCGCGACGCCGACGGGCAGTGTGGAGACTTTGTGACTGACGACGACATCCTGGCCCGGGTGGCTCTGGGCTATTCCGCTTTCATCGACCGCACCCGCTCGGTCACCGCCACACGCCTGACCGTGTTCGCGCTGGACTCCGATGTCGTGCTCGACGCGGCACAGCTGCTCAGTGCGGTGGCAGCCGTGTGGCCCGCCGAGGGCGGCCGTGTGTCACTCAACATCACCAGCGAAAGCCTGCTGCACGACCTGTTGGGGGCCACGCCGTCACAAAACCTGATGATCGAAGTGCCTGCCTTCATGGCCGCCGATCCCGCGAACTCGACCGCCATCCTGGCGCTGCACGCTCGCGGCAACACCTTGCTCATCAAGGGCCGGCCGCTGAAAGAACTGCCGCGCGAAGTGCTGCCGTGCTTCAAGCATTCGATCATCGACCTGGTCGATGACCGGCGCACCACCCCGGCCTCGCAGACCGCACCGACCGGCATGACTCGCAGCATCTCGCACATGCTCGCGGGCATCCACTCGGTGGCTGACATGAACGGCGCTTTCGAGCGCGGTGCCGCCGCCGTGCTGGGCTGGCCGATCGGCGATGAGGTGGGCGCGCTGCCTGCCGGCGCGCGCGCCGTGCCGACCCCGATCAATCTGCAATCGGTGGTCGAACTGATCCGTCAGGTCGACCAGGAAGAGTCGCCCGAACAAATCGAACGCACCCTCAAGCACGACCCCTCGCTGGGCTACAAGATCCTGCGCTACATCAACTCGGCGGCGTTCGGGCTGTCGGTCGAGATCAACTCATTCAGCCATGCGGTGATGCTGCTCGGATACGGGCGGCTCAAGCGCTGGCTGGCGCTGTTGCTGGCCACCGCCAGCAAAGAGCCCAACTTGCGTGCGGCCATGTTCGCCTCGGTGCGCCGCGGGCTGGTCATGGAAGAACTCGCCCGCGAGAGCGGCGATCAGGAGTTGCGCAACGAGCTGTTCATCTGTGGCGTGTTCTCGCTGCTCGACCGCCTGTTTGGTCAGCCACTGGCCGAGTTGCTGAAAACCATCCCTGTGCCCCAGCGCGTGCACGACACACTGGTTGATGGCACCGGCCCGTACATGCCGTATTTCAATCTCGTGCGCGCCATCGAGTCGGAGTCGCTGTACGACCTGCGCGAGTGTGCCGATGCCCTGATGATGGACATGAGGGATGTCAACAAGGCCACGCTGCGCGCGCTGGCTGTGGCCGCGCAGCTCGACTGAAACCGGCTGTTCGCGTGCAACGCGCTAGATTCGCGGGCATGAACGATCCAACCCCCGGCCGGTGAGGCGCATGGCCACTGCCGCTGACCTGCCGTCGCTCGAACAATTCTTCGACCATTTGTCTGAGGGCGTGCTGCTGTTCGACCGCCGCGCCCTGGTGAGTTTTGCCAACACGGCGGCGCTGCGGCGTCTGCCGGCGGTGGTCGGCGCTTCCGTTCAGGAATGGCGCGCGGTGCTTGGCGTGCCGCTGGTCGAGTGGATCAGCCAGGCGGTCGGCGGGGCGTCGCCGACGCTGCGCTTTCCCGGTTACGCGGCCGTGCGTTCGGTGTGGCCATTGCGCCGCAACCTTGAGTCGTCGCCGCCGCCCGCCGCGCTGGCCGACGGCCGCTCGGCGTCTGTCGCCTGGCAGGTCCTGGGCCCCGGGCTGTTCGCGTTGCGGCTGCAGTGGAGCGAAGCCACCCCAAGTGCGCCGGAAGCACCGGCCGGTGTCGCACGAGCGCTGCAGCCCACGATTGCCGGCCCGGTGATCGCCGAGCTCATGCATGTGCTGTGGGACTCGCCCTTTCCGGCCCTGCTGCAAGACACGCGTGGACGCATCGTCGATGTCAACGCCGCATTCGAGGCTTTCAGTGGCTACGCGCGGGACCGGCTGATCGGCATCGATGCGGTCCAGCTCGAACCCGAGGCCGATCGACAGACCGGATTCGATGGCTGTGAGCGTTGGCAGGCAGACGCATCGCGTGGCAGTGAGCGCACGCTGACAAGCCGCCGGCTGGTGGCTGCCGACGGTCGGGAGCGCTGGTATCGCGAGGCGCGCAGCGAACTGACCGACGAGCGCGGCCGCGTTTTCACGATGTCGGTGCTGCAAGACACCACCGCCGAGCATGTCGCGCGCGAACGTGCCGACCGCTCGGCGCGCGAGATCGACGACTGGTTCGACCTGAGCCCGATCGGCATGGTTCTGTACGACGAGGCCGGCCTTCTGGTGCGCAGCAACCCGGCCTTCGAATCGCTCATCGGCGCCGCGCCGGCGCTGCTGGGTGAAGCGCCATCGGCGCTGCGGCAATTGCTGGGATGGACCGATCGCGGGCCGGTTGCGGGCCTGCAACCCGACGCTGCGGCGGTGGTCAGCGAAGGCTGGGTGCCGCAACCCAACGGCGCGCCGCGCCGCTTGCGCTCGATCGTGCGCGGCTACCTCACGTCGAGCGGCCAGCGCCGGCACATGGCGATCCTGGAAGATCGCAGCGCGGAAGAAGAACGCGATCTGGCGCAAATGCAGATCGGCGCGCTGATGGACACCGCCGGCGTCGGGCTGGCCACTTTTCAGGAGAACTCGGGCTGGGTGCGCCGGGACCGCTCGTTGCCGGGTGCCGAGCCCACGCTCAAGGCGCCCGCCTCGGCCGATCTGCAATCGATCAGCCGCGACATCGTGGTCGAGGAGTCGAGGGCCGATTACGACCAGTTGCAGCACGCCTTGCGCACGGCCACGAGGGCCGAGGTGCGCTATGCGATACGTCACCCCGAGCGGGGCTTGCGCTGGCTGTTGACCCGCGTTGAGCCGGCCACGCTGGCCTCGGGGCAGCGCACCACCTCGGTGGTCACCCTTGACGTCACCGAGCAGCACCAGACGCAGCTGCGCAGCGAGCAGTTGCTGCGCGACCGCGAGCTGATGTTCAGCCTGTCGGAAGTCGGCGTGGCGTTCTTGCGCGACGGCGTGCTGCAGCGCGCCAACGACTCGCTGGCTCAGCTGTCGGGCTACACGGCGGCACAGCTTCAGGGGTTGCCGTTGGCCGTGCTGTTTGGCGATGACGATGAGCACGAGCGCCTGGCCAACGAGGAAATGATCGCGCTGCGCGAGACCGGCCGCTGGATGGGTGAACGCCAGTTGTTGCAGCGCGGCGGGCAGCGCGTGTGGGTGCAGGTCAGCACGCGGCTGGTGGGCGAAGCGCTGTCAGACGGTGTCATCACGTCCTTCGTGAATGTCGACGCGCGCCACCGTGCCGAGGATGCCGTCACCGTGCAGGCCCGGCGCACGCGCGCCATCCTCGACTCGGTGCTGGTGGGCATCGTGACGGTGGGGCCGCTGGGCATCGAGTGGATGAACCGCTCGGCACGGCGCATGTTCGGTGCCGATCTGGACGACTTCCTGGGCCAGCCGATCAGCACGGTGGCCACGCCCGAGGCTGACCATCCGTTTCGACGCACCCAGTACCTCGAGGACCTGGTCGAAGGCGAGGCAGAGACCTTCGAATGCCGGGTCAAGGCGCGCGACGGGCGCGAATTCTGGGTCGTGGGCAATGCGGTGGTCACCGGCCATGAGTCGCACGGGCGGCAACTCACGTACGCGCTGCTCGACATCGAACGGCGGCGTCAGGCCGAGGCCCGCATCGCCGAGGCGCAGGCCTCGTTGCAGCGCATCATCGAGGCCGCGCCGATGGCCATTGCGGTGTGCGATGCACGCACCTTGCGCGTGCTGCAGGCCAACGTGGTCGCCGCGCGCAGCGTGCGCTTGACGACCGAGCAGATCGTCGGTCGCTCGCCCGAGGAGATCTTCAGTGCGGAGGTCGCCGCGCAGCGCCGCATCGACATGGGAGACGCCTTGCGCGCGAGCGACGTGACGCAGCGTGAGTACCGCCTGGTGGTTCAAGGCGAGACCTGGGTCTGGGATGCGCGCTATCTGCCGCTGGCCGCGCCCGGCGAGCCGCCCGATCAGCTGCTGCTGGTGGCCACCGACGTCTCCGAGCAGCGCGCTGCCGAGCAAGCGCGTTTCGACGCGGCCATCACGCAGCGCGAGATGCTGGTCAAGGAAGTCCATCACCGCATCAAGAACAACTTGCAAGGCGTGGCCGGGCTCATGCAGCAGATTGCCAAACGCAAGCCCGAAATGGCCGACGTGATGGCCGAGGTGGTGGGGCAGGTGCAGGCCATCGCGCAGGTCTACGGCTTGCAGGTGGGCGCCGGCGGGCCGCTGCACGTCAACAGCGTGGTCGAGGCGATCGCCAGTTCGGTGCAGCGCACCTTCGGCCATGAGATTGCCTTTTCGGTGCATGGCGAGAACCCGGCGCAGTGGGTGTTGCCTGAGGCCGAATCGATCCCCATCGCGCTGACGCTCAACGAGTTACTGACCAACGCCGTCAAGCACAGCGCCATGCAGCATCGCGCCAGCGACCCGGCGGGCGACACCGCGGTGCCGGTGGTCGGCTGCGAGTTGCTGTGTGGCGATGTGGGTGTGCGCATCGTGATTCGCAACCGAGCGCGCCTGCCCGACGGGTTCAACCTGGCGCGTGTGCCCGGTGGCGTGTCCGGCCTCGGGCTGGTGCGCGCGCTGCTGCCGCGCCGCTGCGCGCAATTCGCCATCGAGCAGTCGCAAGACGAGGTGGTGGTCACGGTGTCGATCGGTGCGCCCGGTGTGGTGTCCACGGCCGCCTCTGTCCAGGCCGCTGCCCCGGCGGGTTAAGACCCGCGGCGCCTGGCGGCAGCGCTGTTCAGGCGGGGGGCTTTCGGACAGAATCGGACGGGTTTTCAGGCGATCAAGGTACAGCGGGGTTCCCCAGTGGCAGTGGCACACGATCCAGCCGCATCCGGCGGCAAGATATTGGTGGTCGACGACGATCGACTGGTGCTCGCCACGCTCGCCCACGGACTGAGCGAGGCCGGCTACGAGGTCATTGACGCGGACAACGGCGACGACGCCATCCTGCTGGCGCGCGAGCACCGGCCCGACCTGGCGCTGCTCGACATCCGCATGGAAGGCATGAGCGGCTTTGATGTCGCCGCTTACCTGCGTGAGCACTGCAAGATGCCGTTCATGTTCCTGTCGGCCTTCACCGACAGCGACACGGTACGGCAGGTGCAAGAACTCGGCGCGGTGGACTACCTGGTCAAGCCGCTCGACATCGGGCACATCGTGCCGGCGGTGCGTGCGGTGTTCGAGCGCATCCGCGCCGGCTCCGTGGTGCCGCTCACGCCTGTGCCGCCGGTGGCCAGCGCACCCGCCCTGTCGCCCTTGAGCGCCATGGCCGTGGG
>CANBSV010000021.1 GCA_947372225.1 Burkholderiales bacterium
TCATTGAGGGAGTTACCGGCTTTAGGGTCGCTTGCTCAGTAGGGGCCCTTCGGGATTCAATATACAGGCTGTACAAGGATAGGGTTCTGCGAGAGTCGGTGGGCTTTTGGGCGCACATCTATGCAAGGAATGAGTTTTCGTTGGAGGCATCCTACAGAAGTCTGTTTGACGTATGGAGAGAGTGCGGATTGGTTGATAAGTTTAACGTCCGACATAATATTGGATTTTCGAAGGATTCAATTTTCGTAGCTGACCCAAGTGGGACAGTGCCAGATTGGCGCCCGGAGAAAGGTATTTCCCCCCTCGAGGGGCCTTACCCGCCAGATTTCCCTCTTCCGCTTAGATGGTGCCATGGCAAGGATATAAAAATAAAATTGAGATTTTCGGAGCCTGGCATGCTGAGGCTTCGGTTGTCATACCATTGTCCGTTATTCGATTCACTTGATATTTCAGTCGGCTTTTCTAGATCTGAGGTGGTCATGTATAAGATGTTTCGGACTACTGGTGGGGAGTCGAAAGTCCTAGATATTGTTGTTGAGAGTTATGATGGATGGAGGTCATTGGGTATTTGGCCTGAAAATACATTTTTAGAGAGTGGGGGTGCGGGGCGGCATCTTGCCTTCATGTTGCTGGGCATCGAGATTTCCAGGCACATTTGATATGGTTCAAGTTGTATCCGTTAGCGTTCCGAGAAGTGGGCATCATTTCCTGATTTCCGTCTTGAGGGAATATATTGGACTCGAAGGTTTTAGATATTGTGAAATGTACAGTGAAGCGACCTGTTGCAAGAAGTTCCCTTGTTCGAGGATTGATTCGGAGCATGAAAGTTCGAATCTTTTCATGCAAAAGACTCATGACATGCTTAATGAGCTTCCCTTTCCACGAGAGGGGCGGTTTTTAATTCAGACGCGAGCTCCAAGTCAAGCCGCTGTCGCGTGGCTTCGGTGGGCAGCGGCACATGGGGAATATCTTTCACCAAGTGAATTTTCGGTTGCTATATTTAGATTCTTTTGTTACTACATTTTATTTTTTCACAAGTGGTGCTTTGCCCCTCTTTCGGATACGTTTATTTTGCGGTATGAGGAAATCCGCGTTGCGGGTAGAGATAGGGAAGATAAAATTTCGGACTTGTTCCGCTGGTTGGGAATCGAAGTCGATCGAGATAAGCTAGTCTCGGCACTTGCTGCAGTTTCGAGGCGGGATGCCCATGGTAGTGATCGTTGGCACGGTGCTGATAATATTTACGATGCGGCGGGTTTAAATGATCTTACAGGGCAGATGTTTGGCTTTTGTTTGAAGATGGTAGAGAAGTTATGCCCCGGCATAAAACTATCGGATTCGGATCGAGGGTTCGAATGCGATCGGGTAAGTAGCGATTTTTCCAGCCTATTTTTTCCTTTTGATGTTATCAATGGTGGTCAAGTTGAATTGGAATTTTCGGGTCAACGATTTATAAATTCTTATTCGAAAGGCCTAGGATGGTTTCGAAGTCAGTGTTCAGTACCTCGAGAGCTTGGCCTTAGTCGACCGGAGGCTGGTTTTGGTTCGTGGTCCGATGGCGATATTTTCGTGATTCCTCTACAGGTAAGTAGTAGGGTAAAAAGTTTGGCCGTAAAGCTGTCATTTGCTGCGATACCTCAGTTAAAGCCTGAGCGCGACATTCAGATATATTCTGTGTTGGATGGTTCATTTTTTGGCGGGTCTTCTGCGGTATATCGAGAGGATCAAGCCTGGCTGCTCGATGCAAGGTTCGAGTTTGAGGCTTCTGGTTTTTTGTTTAATCGTGTGGGTGGGGTGGTTTTTAGAATATTGGGGCTTCAGAGATACGATAGTGCTGAAAGGCGAAAGCTCGGGTTGTTAGTAAAGAAGGTTTTATTTGAGTCAGTTGTACTCGAGTAGCAGGAAGTGTTCATCCAGTTCGGTTTTTTGCTTGACGTTAGGGCGCCATATATTTTTTGTTGGCTAGCGTTATACCTAGCGTAAAGTTATTTTTTAGGACAATACGGGCTATGCCATGAAAAAGGCACTCATCACCGGAACTACCGGCCAAGACGGCAGTTACCTCGCCGAGTTTCTGCTTGAGAAGGGCTACGAGGTGCACGGCATCAAGCGCCGTGCGTCGTCGTTCAACACCCAGCGGGTGGACCACATCTATGAGGATCCGCACGTTGAAAACCAGCGCTTTGTGCTGCACTACGGCGACCTGACGGATTCATCCAGCCTCACGCGCATCCTTCAGCAGGTGCAGCCTGACGAGGTTTACAACCTGGGCGCGCAAAGCCATGTGGCGGTGAGCTTTGAAGCGCCCGAGTACACGGCCGACGTGGATGCCACGGGCACGCTGCGCCTGCTCGAAGCCATCCGGCTTCTGGGGTTGGGCGGCAAGACCCGCTTCTATCAAGCCAGCACCTCAGAGCTTTACGGTTTGGTGCAAGAAACGCCGCAGAGGGAAACCACGCCCTTCTATCCGCGCAGCCCGTACGCAGTGGCCAAGCTTTACGCCTACTGGATCACGGTCAACTACCGCGAGGCTTACGGCATGTATGCCTGCAACGGCATCTTGTTCAACCACGAGTCTCCGCGTCGGGGCGAGACCTTCGTCACCCGCAAGATCACACGCGGCCTGGCCAACATCGCTCAGGGGCTGGACAGGTGCCTCTACATGGGCAACCTTGACTCGCTGCGCGACTGGGGGCACGCCAAGGACTACGTGCGCATGCAGTGGATGATGTTGCAGCAGGCTCAGGCTGAAGATTTCGTGATCGCCACCGGCAAGCAGTATTCGGTGCGCGAGTTCATCACCTGGTCGGCTGCCGAGTTGGGCCTCACGCTGCGCTTTGAGGGGCAGGGCGTCGACGAAAAGGCTTACGTGGCTGCCATCGTGGGCGACCGTTCGCCAGCACTGAAGGTGGGTGATTGCGTGGTGGCGGTGGATGCCCGCTACTTCCGCCCCGCCGAGGTCGAAACCCTGTTGGGCGACCCGACCAAGGCCCGCGAGAAATTGGGCTGGGTGCCCGAAATCACCGCACAGGCCATGTGTGCCGAGATGGTGGCCGCGGACCTGAATGCCGCGCAGCGCACCGCCTTTTTGAAGGCCAATGGTCATGCGGTGACCACGGCCCGAGAGGCGGGGTGAGCCCCATGTCCGGTCGCCAGCTCGGCAGCACCATCTTCGTGGCGGGCCACCGTGGCATGGTGGGCTCGGCCGTCGTGCGCCGCTTGCAGGCGCTGGGCTACGCGCAAATCTTGACGGCCACGCATGCCGAGCTTGACCTCACGGACCAGGCCGCCGTGCGGGACTACTTTGCCCGGCATCGCATCGAGCAGGTGGTGCTGGCAGCGGCCAAGGTGGGTGGCATCCATGCCAACAACACCTATCCCGCCGAGTTCATCTACCAAAACCTGATGATCGAGGCCAACGTGATCGAGGCGGCGCACCGCTCGGGCGTGCAGCGGCTGCTGTTTCTGGGCTCGTCGTGCATCTATCCGCGCATGGCCTCGCAGCCCATGTGCGAAGACGCGCTGCTCACCGGGACGCTAGAGCCCACCAACGAGCCGTATGCCATCGCCAAGATCGCAGGCATCAAGTTGTGCGAGAGCTTCAACCGGCAATACGGGCGCGATTACCGCAGCGTGATGCCCACTAATCTGTACGGCCCGCACGACAACTATCACCCCGAGAACTCCCACGTCATACCGGCGCTGCTGCGGCGATTTCATGACGCCGTGGCCGCCAACGCGCCCGAGGTGGTGATCTGGGGCAGCGGCACGCCGATGCGCGAGTTCCTACACGTCGATGACATGGCCGCTGCCAGCGTGTACGTGATGGAACTAGACGAACCCACTTACCGCAGCCACACGCAGCCAATGCTGTCGCACATCAACGTGGGCACAGGCGTCGACTGCACCATTCGTGAACTGGCCGAAGCGGTGGTTCGCGTTACCGGCTATGCCGGTCGCCTGGTGTTTGACGCCAGCAAGCCCGACGGCGCGCCGCGCAAGTTGATGGACGTGTCGCGCCTGCGTGCATTGGGCTGGCAAGCGGCCATCGGGCTGGAAGATGGGCTGCGCGATGCTTATGCGTGGTTCTGTGCCCATGAGGCCAGTGCGCGGCACTGAGCGCGCGTGATGTCGCCTGGCGCAGGTTCGCCGCCAGTGTTGAGCGTGGTCATGCCATCGCTCAATCAGGGTCGCTTCCTGGCTGAGGCAGTGCGCAGCGTGCTGGACCAACCGGTCGACGGCGTCGAACTGGTGGTGGCCGATGGCGGCTCGGTCGACGACAGCGTTGAGCAGCTCGCAGCGCTGGCGGCGCAATATCCCGACCGCCTGCGCTGGACGTCGGGGCCTGACGACGGTCCGGCGCAGGCCATCAACCGCGCGGTGGCATTGGCCCGCGGGGCGGTGATCGGCTGGCTGAATTCAGACGATCTGTACGAGCCTGGCGCCATTCAGCGCGCGCTGGATCATCTGGCTGAAAAACCCGCTGACGTGATGGTCTACGGCGAGGCCACTCACGTTGATGTGGCTGGCGTGCTGATCGGGCCTTACCCCACGAAGGGGCCGCAAACCCCGCTGGCCGAATTTGCCAACGGCTGCTTCATCTGCCAGCCCACCGCGTTTGTCCGGCGTGACGCCTGGGATGCGGTTGGCGGCCTGGACGAAGCCCTGAGCACGGCGTTTGACTTTGATTTGTGGCTCAAGCTGTTCAAGGCCTACCCGGGGCGCATCGGGCACGTTGCGCAGTTGCAGGCCCGTTCGCGCCTGCATGCCGGTGGCATCACCATGCGCATGCGCGAGCGCGTGGCACTCGAGGGCATGCAACTCATTCACCGGCATCTGGGGTCAGCACCGCCCGCCTGGTTGCTGACCCACTTTGCCGAGCTGTGCGCGGAGCATCCCTTTCAGCCTGAGCCGGTTCGACTGGCAGACGCCATGCACCGGCTGATCGATCAGGCCGCGCCCTGGATGGCGCCCGATGCGGTGCAGATGCTGCGTCAGCGCATTGCCACCGACAGGCCTTTGCGGCTGGCCACGCCGCATGTCTATGTGGATGTGCATCCAGACGGCTGGGCTGGGCGACAACTTGAAGTGCGCCTGCGTCAGCCGGGGCAACCTTGCTCCGCCATCATCTTGCGTTGTCGTCATGCCGCGCCGGCCGGCGGCCCGCTGCACATCGAATTCACAACACCCGGGTGCGCACCCCAAGGCCTTGAACTCATGGGGCCAGGCTTGTTCAACATCGTGCTGCCGGTGGCCGCGGCCGACCGGATCAAGGATGCTCGCATCACTTGCCGCGTGCTCTGCGAGGACACGTTCGTCCCCTCGAAGGCGGACCCGGGCAACGGCGACACGAGGGAGCTGGCTTTTCTGGTGGAGGGCTGTGATTTGGTGGGCTCGCCGACTCAGGCCTAAAGAGTTTTCGGCTTGAAATCTATTTGATATCAACCGAAAAACCTAAACCCGAGAGCGTGTTGCCCAAGCAGGGAGTTGCGACTTCATATTCTCAAAGGTCTGAGTGTAGGGCTGAACTTCATAATGTGTGATAGTTGTACCGCGTAGCTTTCGTAATAAGCTGAAAATACTTTGATCGTGACGGTGCTCGCGAAACGTCGGGTGATTTTCAGCCACAGATGGCGAATCATCTGAGTATCTGTAGTTGTCTTCTATGGCAATTTCTTGCCACTGCGAAATCAGGTCCAGGTTGGAGCTTGTTTTTCCCAGCATGACAAAACCACCGCCCAACTGACTGGTCTTCATGATGTGACTGTTTTGTCCAACGCCCAGGCGATTCGCAAGGTCGGCCTTGGTCCACATGGCTTCAGTGTGAACATTTTGAAAAGACAGCATCCTGAATGGGCTGTCCATTGTGATGTCGATGTAATCCTGAAACCGTGCGCGAGCCGCACTGTTTAAAGTGAATCCGGCATCCAGATAGACGACAATATCATTGTTTTCTGCCTGCTCGAGCGCAAGGCCTATAACCTGCGGTTTCCAAATCCAGTAGCCGAACCCACGTTTCTGGGATTGCATGAAACCCATATGTTGTGACCTGAATTTTTCGGGCAACTGGCTTGAGTCAAAGAAAAGTATCTCTGAAAAAATATTCATCGCCCGTGCCTCATCCAGGAATTTTTCCTTTCGATCGAAAAAAATCCCATCTGCGAATGAGGCCAATATGACTTTTGATTTATTCGCCATGAGAATTTCTGCCTGTCTTTCGGTAACTCGCGAGGCCCTTAGCTGAGCCGAGGCATGAGCGCTTTTCGGGCTTTGACGCAGGGCGGTCATGTGACGCGTGAAACAACCCGATCGTCGTCCTCAGTCTTGCCGTCAAGGCCGTGCGGAAGCTGGGTCTGCATGGGTGACCATGCCACCCGACCGGGTGGAAACACCAGCCAGGCTAAATTCCCAGTGCCGCAAGGATCAACGCCACAGCCTGCGCTGATTTGCACTCATGGCCGTCGATCACAACGTCAGCCGCTTGCGGTGCCTCATAAGGGCTGTCGATGCCCGTCATGTGGGCCAACTGGCCGCTGCGGGCCTTTTTGTACAGGCCTTTGGGGTCGCGGGCTTCGCATTCGGCCAAGGGTGTGTTGACGTAAACCTTGATGAAATCGGCTGCGCCGATCACCTCGCGCGCCAGCTGGCGGTCTTGCCTGAAGGGCGATATGAAGGCGGTGATCACGATCACGCCGGCGTCGACCATCAGCTTGGCCACCTCGGCCACACGGCGGATGTTTTCAGCCCTGTCCTCGTGTGAAAACCCCAGGTCGCGGTTGATGCCCAGCCGGATGTTGTCGCCATCCAGGATGTAGGTGCGCTTGCCTTGGGCGTGCAGTGCCACTTCCAGCGCGTTGGCAATGGTCGACTTGCCCGCGCCCGACAACCCGGTGAACCACACCACCTTGCCCGCGTGACCCGCGAGCTTTTCGCGGTCGCGGCGGGTGACGCAGAAGGTCTGGTGGTGCAGGTTGTCCATGGATTCGAGGATCGGTGTTGGCTGTTGCGTCAGCCTTGGTGGTGCGAGGCGAGCGTGAACTGCTTCAGCGCCTCTTGGGCGAGGGTGTTGATGCTCTTGCCTTCGGCCTGGGCCACGATGGCCAGCCTTTCGTGCAACTCAGGCGTGATGCGCAGGTTGAACTTGCCCGAGTAGTTGCGCCGGGGCTCGATGCCTTTTTCGCGGCACACATCAAGAAAGACTTGCAACGATTTCTTGAACTCTGCGCGCAGCTCCTTGGGGTTCTTGCCGTAGAAATCGGCGCCCCCGCTCAGGCCAAGAATCTCGCCGCGAAACATGTCCAGATCGGCGTCGTAGTCGATCTTGGCCTGGTACCCGTCCACCGTCATCATGTTCATGGAACTGCTCCGTGTTGCTCCAGCCACTTGCGAATGCTGGCGACCGCACCCTTGTCAGTGTTGGGTGAAGGGTGCGGCCGATGAAATACCCGCACTTCGCCGAACAGCACTACTGCCACACGACTGCCTTCGCGTTCACTGACCTCTGCGCCCAACTCCCCAAAAAGCGACTCGATGTCCTTCCACTGAATGTTGCCGCTGGTGGGGTGGGTAAAGACAAGCTCAAGAGTTCGCTGATGCCTGCGCTTCATGATTCATATGGTACTGAAATTCGGTACCTAAAAAGTCAACGAGCCGGTTTGCGGAAGAACAGAAACACGCCCAGCTCGCCGCCGTGGTCGGTGAAATCGACGCTGAACGATGTCACGCCGGCGGTTTGCAACATGAATGCCAGCTCGCTCAGGCTGTACGGGTTCATCAGCATCTCGGGGTCGGCCGGTGGCGCGGGGCGCTCACCCAACACTGCGCGCATGAAGGACGGGGCACGGCTTTCGATCCTGACGGTGAGCGGCGGTACGGCCGGCGGCGGCGCCGGGGGCTGACCGTAGCTGTCGGGGTGATAGGCCTTGGCATAGGTGATCTGGATGGCGCCGATGCCGTCATCGGCCAGCAGTTCAATCAGCCGGGCAAACAGGCGCCGGCCGCGGGGCACGTCGATGTGCTGAAACGTGATGCACGAGTGCACCAGATCAAAGCTGCCGGTCACCGACGACAGGGTGTCGTCAGACGGCAGCAACTCGACGTTGGTCAGGCCGTGCAGATCGCAGTTGCGGCGCGCTTCGGCCAGCATGTCAGGCGACACATCCACGCCCACGACCGCGGTCACCCTCTCGGCCAGCGGCACCGCCACGCGGCCCACGCCACAGCCGAAATCAAGCGCGCGAGCCGGCTCGAAAGCCGGGTTGATGAAGCGACGGCAGGCATCGAGCACATAGCCCGCATGCAAGCGGCCGCTGTCAAAGAAAGCCTGCCTGGCCTCGTCGTTGAGTTTGCCGGCGCGAAACCGGTCTTCGGTGATGACGGCGAAGTAGGGGTCCTGCTGGCCCCACTTGACCCACTCGGTGTCTGTGCTCATGGCTTCATCACGCCCGCAACGCACCGGTCACTTGGTGACCTGGATCACGTTGAGCACGGGGTACAGCACCGAGAACACCATGTTCAGGAACTTCTGCAACTCGGCGCTCGGGGCGTTGCTGATGAACAGCACGTCCTTGTTGTTGATGGCAAAGGTTTGCATCACGAAAAAGCTGCTGGGGTTCTTGAGATCGATTCGGTAGACCACGGGCACCAGCCCGTCGGGCGTGGTGGCCACGGGCTGGTGGGGCCAGTCGAGCGCGTTGGGTTGCTCCATGCGGAAGATGAACACGCCCTTGGGGTCGGAGCGGCTGTCGACCAGCCCGCCCGATCGCGCCAGTGCCTGCGCCAGAGTGATGCCTTGGGCTTCGAAGTTGACCTCGTCGTTCTTGCCGGTCGAGCCCAGCGCGGTAAAGCTCAGCGGCTGGAAGATGGCGGTCACCACATCGCCGGCGCGCAGCGGCACGTTTTGCCTGGGGTCGCGGATCACCAAGTCGAGCGGCATCGAATAGAAGTCGCTGCCGCGGGTGACTTGAAGTGTCATCTTGTTGATGGGCTGACGCACACCGCCGGCGGCGGCCAATGCGTCGAGCAGCCGCTCGCCACTGGCCGTGAGCGGCATGCGCAGGCTGTTGGCCACCTCGCCCACCACCGTCACCTTCGACGACGTGTTTTGCACCACCCGCACCATCGCCTCGGGCTGGTTGGCCTTGCCCTTGAGCCGCTTGACGATCAGATCCTCAAGCGCCATGGGTGTCATGCCGGCAGCGTGAATGCGCCCGGCAAACGGCACGCTGATGAAGCCCTCATGGTCGACCACCTGCGTGGGCAAGGTGGTGGTGCGCACCGAACCGGGCACGCCGCGCGCATCGGGCACGCCGCTGCCGAACAAGGCGGCAGGGGGCGCTTCCCAGAGATTGATCTCGATCGCGTCGCCCGTGCCGATGCCAAAGGCCGGGTTGACCGCCGAGCCCAGGCTGTCGGAAAACAGCCGCTGCGTGCGCTGCGACTGCAGCCGCCTGGCCACAGCGTCGTCCACATCGACGATCTGGATCGACTGCCCACCCGGCTTGACCGTGGCCTCGGCCACTTCCTTGCGGCTCGGGCCGATGGTGGGCATCTGGCTGCAACCCGCCAGCAACCCTGCAGCAAGGCTCAACAAGACAAGGCGAACACGCAGGCTTTGGGTCATTCTTGGGGGGGTACGCTGATCGTTGCTGGAGTCTATCCGGCCGGTGCGCAGGTCTTGCGGTCGAGGCGCCATATCTGGGCTGCCGTCGCGGGCGGGCACCACAATCGTGTACATCATGGCAATATACGGATATGGTGGATCTCAACCAGATTACGGGGTTCGATTGGGACAAAGGCAACGCCCGCAAGAACGAAAAGCACGGCGTGTCCACGGCCGAGGCCGAGCAGGTGTTCTTCAATGCTCCTTTGCTGCTGCTCGACGATGCCGTGCATAGCCGGAAGGAAGCCCGGTTTCACGCCCTGGGCAAGACTGACGACGGGAGATTGCTGCACATCACTTTTACCCTGCGTCAATCGGGTGGCCTTGTCCGCGTGATTTCAGCGAGAGACATGCACCGGAAGGAGCGAAGCATTTATGACCAAGCCGACTAAACCCATTCCGAAGTTCGCCTCTGAAGCTCAGGAGCGCGCGTACTGGGAAACGCACGATTCGACCGAGCACCTTGACTGGTCCAAGGCCAGGAAGGTCACGCTGCCGAACCTGAAACCGTCGACCAAGACCATCTCGCTTCGGCTGCCTCAGCATTTGCTCGACTCCATCAAGGTCGCAGCGAACTCGCGCGACGTGCCGTACCAGTCGCTGATCAAGGTCTGGTTGCAGGAAAAGCTGCACAGCCTTTGACCGCGCTCGTGACCGAACCCCTCCTCGACGTCACACGCCTGGTGGAGCGCGCGCTTCGCGGCAAGTTGCCGACGGGCGTGGACCGGGTGGCGCTGGCGTATGTGGCGCACTACCGCGATCGCGCGCGGGCACTGGTGCGGTTTGCCGGGCGGTGGGTGGTGCTGGGGCGTGGCGATTCGCGACGGTTGTTTGATGCGCTGCTGGTGCCGGCCGATGGATTTGCGCGCCGAGTGGTGTGGTGGGTGGGTTATGCGTTCGTGCTGTCATGGGGGCTTCCGCGTGGGTCGGTGCTGATCAACGCTGGCCACAGCGGGCTGCACGAGCCGGGTTACGCGGCCACGGTTCGGCGCTTTGATCTGCGGGCGCTGTTTTTCCTGCACGACCTGATCCCGATCACCCATGCCGAATACGTGCGCCCCGGTGATGCCGACAAGCACCGTCTCCGGCTCGAAACGATGCTGTCGGTGGGCCGTGCGCTGGTGCTCAATTCGCGAGACACGCAGCGCGAAGTGACCGCCCACGCTGCCGGGCTGGGGCTGCCCGTGCCGCCTTGCATGGTGGTTCCGCTGGCCCCGCCCGAGCTGCCGCCACCAGCCAAGGCGCGACCGCTGCGCAGCCCTTACTTCGTGGTGCTGGGCACGATCGAACCACGCAAGAACCACCTGCTGTTGCTGCACGTGTGGCGAACGCTGGTGAGCGAACTCGGCCACGCCGCGCCGCGCCTGGTGGTGATCGGCCAGAAGGGCTGGGAGTGCGAGCAGGTGGTGGATCTGCTCGAGCGCTGCACGGCACTGCGCGGCGCGGTGATCGAGCGCCAGCGCTGCTCGGACGCCGAGCTGTCGAGCTGGCTGGGCCACGCGCAGGCACTGCTGTTTCCGTCGTTCGCCGAGGGCTTCGGCATCCCGCTGGTCGAGGCGCTGGCGATGGGCACACCGGTGGTGGCCAGCAACCTGCCCGTGTTCCAGGAAATCGCCGGCGGCGTGCCCGACTACCTCGACCCGATTGATGGCGCGGGCTGGCGCGAGGCGATCCTCGACTATGCCCGCCCCGACAGCCCCCGGCGCGCCGCTCAGATCGAGCGCATGGCCGGCTTTCAGGCACCCACGTGGCAGGCGCACTTCGAGCGTGTGGAGGCGCTGGTGTCGAGCGCGCTGGATTGACTTTGACCCGGCGCAATTTCCTCTTTCTGCAAGGGCCAGCCACGCCTTTTTTCGGGCGACTGGCCGATCGGCTGCGATCGCTGGGGCACGGGGTGTTCCGGCTCAATTTCTGTGCGGGTGATTTCGCCTACTGGGGCGCGCGGGCCGCGTGGAACCAGCGGGGTGGCGAGCAGGGGTTGGACAATCGGCTCGGGGCGATCTACCGGCAGCACTGCATCACCGACCAGATTGTGTTTGGCGACCGGCGGCCGGTGCACCGAACCGCGGTGGCACAGGGCGCGGCGAGCGGGGTGCGCAACCACGTGTTCGAGGAAGGCTACTTCCGGCCGTGGTGGATCACGCTCGAGCGCGACGGCGTCAACGCGCATTCGCGGCTGCCGCGCGACGCTGCATGGTTTGCCGACACCGGCCGGCGCCTGGCCGAGCCGGCACAGCCGGTGCGCTTTGACTCGCCGTTTCGGGTGAGGGCGGCGCACGATGTGGCGTATCACGTGGCCGGGTTGCTCAACCCGGTGCTGTTTGCGGGCTACCGCACGCACGCGCCGATTGCCGCGCCGCTGGAATACGCGGGCTACATGCGGCGCTTTGCAATGCTGCGGCTGATCGGCTCGCATGAGCGATCCCGCTCGCAGGCGCTGGTCGCGTCGGGCCGGCCTTATTACCTGCTGCCGCTGCAGCTCAACACCGACGTCCAGATCCGCGAGCACTCGGGCTTTGCGCACATGGGCGAGGTGATCGAGCAGGTGATGGATTCGTTCGCGCGGCATGCGCCGGGCGATGCGTGTCTGGTCATCAAGAACCATCCGCTGGACATGGGGCTGATGAACTTCGCTCGCATCGTGCGCGCCTGCGGGCAGCGTTTCGCTCTGCAGGGGCGAGCTGTGTACCTTGAGGACGGCGACCTCACGGCGCTGGTGCAAGGCGCGCGCGGCGTGGTCACGGTCAACAGCACGGCGGGTCTGGTGGCACTGGAACACGGCACGCCCACGCTGGCGCTGGCCGGGGCGATCTACCACCTGCCGGGGCTGACGTTCCAGGGCGCTATGGACGACTTCTGGCGCGCGCCCGAGCCACCCGATGCCCGGCTTTTTGCGTGCTTCAGGCGCGTGGTGATGCACGCCACCCAGGTCAACGGCGGCCTGTATTGCCGATCGGGCATCGCCCTTGCTGTTGACAATGCGAGCCGCGCCTTGGTGGCCGATCGTTCCCCTTTGGAGTCCTTGCTATGAGTCGATGCGTGCTGATCACGGGGGCCACCGGCGGCATCGGCGGTGCGCTGGCCCGCGGGTATGCCGCGCCGGGCGTCACGTTGATCCTGCATGGGCGCAAGGCCGACCGGCTGGCCGAATTGGCCGCGCAGTGCGAGCAGCGGGGTGCGCGCGTCCTGACACAAACCCTGGATGTTCGCGACCGCGCCACGCTGGTCGAGTGGCTGCGCGCGATGAGTGAGGCCGAGGCGCCCGACCTGGTGATCGTCAATGCCGGCGTCAACACCAACATCGGTGCTGACGGCCGAGGCGAGCCTTGGGACGAGGTCGAAGCGCTGATCGAGGTCAACGTGCTGGCTGCCATGGCCACGGTGGATGCGGTGCTGCCGGCGATGCGCGCACGCGGCCACGGGCAGATCGCGCTGATCAGCTCGCTGGCCGCCTGGTTCGGCCTGCCGGTCACGCCGAGCTACTGTGCGAGCAAGGCGGCGCTCAAGGCCTACGGCGAAGCGCTGCGCGGCTGGCTGGCACCCGAAGGCATCCGCGTGAACGTGGTGATGCCGGGTTATGTCGACTCACCCATGTGTCGCGCGATGCCCGGGCCGAAGCCATTTCTCTGGTTGCCGGAGCGCGCAGCCCGCACGATCCGCCGTCGGCTGGCGCGCAACAGCGCGCGCATCACGTTTCCGTTTCCGCTCGACTGGGGCACCTGGTGGCTGACCGTGCTGCCGGCGGCCATTTCCACCCGCATCGTGGGCTGGATTGGCTACCGTGACTGACGCTGTGTCGGTGTGGCTGGCTTTCGCGTGTGGGCTGGCGCTGTCGGCCGTCATCGAGCGATGGATGACGCCGCAGCCGCCGTGGCGCCGGCCATGGGGCAGTTGGGCCATTCAGGCTGGCGTGTTCGGACTGGCACATGGCGCATTGGTGCTGCTGCTCGGACATCCGTGGTTTGCGGCTGCGGTGGTGTGCGCGCTGATGCTGGTGGCTGTGGTGGTCAACAACGCCAAGGTGCGCGCGTTGCGCGAGCCGTTCGTGTTCGCGGACTACGAGTACTTCACTGACGCGATCCGCCATCCTCGGCTGTTCGTGCCATTCCTGGGCTGGGGCAACGCGTTGGCGATCGCGGTGGGCGTGGTGGCGGCAGTGACGCTGGGGCTGCGGGTGGAGTCGGCGCCCGGGCAGCGCTGGGCGCTGTCGGGGCAGCTCGGTGCGGTGCTTGCGCTGTTCGCTACAGCGGCGCTGTGCATGGCCGCGGGTGCGCGTCAGGCGGTGCGCCTGAGCTTTGAGCCCGAGCGCGATCTGGCCGGCCTGGGCCTCGTGGCCAGCCTTTGGCACGGCGCGATGGCGGCGCGTCGGATGCCTCGGGTGCTGGCGTCTCCGTTCGATGAACCAGAGGTGGCTCAGTCCATGAGCCACCCATCGAATCCATCGGCGCTGCTGCCGCATCTGGTCGCGGTGCAAAGCGAATCCTTTTTCGACCCTCGCGCTGTGTGCCCGGGCATCCGGGCCGATGTGCTGGACGAGTTTGACCGGCTGGCGGCTTCGTCCTTGATGCACGGTGAGTTGCAGGTGCCGGCCTGGGGTGCCAACACCGTGCGCAGCGAGTTCGCGTTTGTCTCGGGCCTGGACGATGCGCTGCTCGCAGCCCATCGCTTCAACCCGTATCACGCGGTCGCTGCGGGCTGGCAGGTGCCCACGCTCGCGGGTTTTTTGCGGCGCCGGGGGTACCGCACGGTGTGCATCCACCCCTATCCGGCCAGCTTCTACCAGCGCGACCGGGTGTATCCGCTGCTCGGGTTTGACGAATTCATCGACATCCGTGCGTTTGCCGATTCCGAGCGGTGCGGACCCTTCGTGGGTGACGCCGCCGTGGCCGCGAAGATCGCCGAGATCGTCGAATCAGCGAGAGAGCCGGTGTTTGTGTTCGCCATCACGATGGAAAACCACGGCCCGCTGCACCTCGAGAAGGTCGCGCCCACGGATGAGGCCGATCTGTACACCGCCGCTCCGCCGGCCGGCTGCGACGATCTCACCATTTACCTGCGCCACCTGCGCAACGCCGACCGAATGATCGGCGCGCTGCGAGGGAGCCTGGGCCGCAGCGCTCGCCCTGCCAGCCTGTGCTGGTTCGGCGATCACGTGCCCAGCATGCCGGATGTGTACGACACGCTGGGCGCGCCCGACGGGCCGACGCGCTTTGCGGTGTGGTCGAGCCGCGGGACCCGAAACACCCAACCCGTGAAGCTGGCTGCCCACCAACTCGCCGAGGCGTGGCTGCACGCCGTGGGGGTGATGGGCGCCATCAGCGACTGAGCGGCGTCAGCCCCTCAGTGGGTCGTTGATTCCTTGGGCAGCTTGGCCAGCTTGATCTCGGTCATGCGGCGCGCGCCATGCTCGTGCATCAGGCGCAGGTGGTCAGGGCGCAGCCGGTCGTGGGCCACCGCGAGGCGATCGAGGAATTCGAGCCACAAGCCGGAATCCAGTTGCTCTTCGGTCGTCGGCGTTTGCGGCGGCTTGTCTTCGCCCCACACCTCGAACTGGTAGTCGGCTTCAGCCCAGTCGTACAGCGACTCGAATTCCGACTCCATTCGCATGGCGTTGGGATCGGCACCGGCTTCGAGGAGGATGCGAACCATCTCGGTGTCCATGCTGAGCAACGCGGCAAACAGCGGGCTGCTGCCATCGTCGCTCAGACGCTTGGGATCGGCGCCCAGGGCGAGCATTTCGCGCACGACGTCGTAGCGGGGAACCTCTTCGGACATGCCGAGCTCGCCAATCACTTCTTCGAGCAGCGTGGTGTCGGTGTCGAGGTCATCGTTGATATCGAAACCATCGGCGACCATCTTGCGCATGGTTTCGAGGTTGCCCGCGCGTGCGGCGGCCTTGAATTCTTCGTACAGGTCTTCTGGATCGGCAGACATCGTCGGAAAACTCCACAGGGGTTGGTTGAAACGCTCAGAGCGCGCGGCCGCGATGTTAGCGACCGGCGGACCGCCATGCCGCGGGGCGCGCGGACGCCGATCACCGAAGGCGTCAAAGGTCTTGCAAAAACGCGCGCACCGCGCCTTCAAAGGCGGCGGGCTTTTCGAGCGCGCTCATGTGCGCCGCGCCATCGATCAGCGCCCATCGTGAGCCGGCAATCGCGTGGGCCACCGATTGCATCTGCGCCGCGGGCGTGCCGAGATCGTCACTCGCGGCCATGACCAGCGTGGGCAACTGGATGCGCGACAGGCGTGATGTGGTGTCGTGGTTCATCACCGCGTGGCAGGCGCTGAGGTAGCCGGCCAGCGGCGTGCTCACGAGCCGGCGCTGCCAGCGCCCCACCGTGGCGGCCTGGGCGGAGCGGAAGCCCTCGCTGAACCAGCGCTGCATGGTGCCGTCGGCCACCGCTTCAATGCCCTGGTCTGCGACGGTGGCAATGCGCTGCTGCCACTGCGCCCGGGCTGCGGCGTCGTAGCCCGAGCACGCGTTGGCGATCACCACCGCCTTGAGCCGCTCGGGGCAGCGCACGGCGAGTTCCTGGCCGACCATGCCGCCCAGCGACAGGCCGATCCACACGACCGGCCCGCTTTGAAAACGGTTGTCGAGCTCGCTCAGCAGCCGCTCGGCGTCGCCGGCCAGGTCGGCCATCGTGTAGGCGCCGGCTGGGGTGTCGGAGTCACCGTGGCCGCGGTGGTCGTAGCAAATCACTCGGTTGTGGCTCGACAGCGAGTTGGCCAGTTCGTCCCACATGCTGACGTCGCTGCCCAGCGCGTGGCTGAGCACGATGGTGTGCTGCGGCGAGCCGACCTTGCGCGGTTCGCGCACGGTGTAGTGCAAGGCGGGCGTGCCGGTGCTGCGAAACGACCGGCCGGTGGCGGGCATGGGCGCTTCGGTGGCGGCCAGCGGTGACGGCGGTTTGCCGATCTCGCGCAGCAGCCGCGCGGCGATGCCCATGCCGGTGTTGGCTGCAGGCACACCCGCGTAGATGGCGGTTTGCATCAGCACTTCCTTGACGTCGTCGGGGCTGAGCTGCGTTTCGGGATTGCCCGAACCTTCGACGCCTGGCACGCCACCGCCGGTGAGCGCGGCGCGCAGGTGCAGCTCGAACTCTTCCCAGCGGCCCAGCGAGGCGGTGATCGCCATCACGATGACGCGGCGCGTCTTGATGTCCAGCCCCGGGCGGCCCCAGATCTCGTGCCAGGCGTAGCGGGTGATGAAGTTCTGGAATTCGGCGGTGAAATCGTTGGCGCTGGCCACCGATTTGTCGACCCAGGCGTCGCCCAGCATGCGGCGCCGGTTGCGCATGCCGCGCTCGAGGTCGTGGTCATAGGGATCCATGGGGTCGTCTCCGTTGAGGTGGGTGAAGATGATGGCCGAAAGTGGCCGCGTGTCATAAAAGAAGACGGATCCGGGCGGCTGTCAACAAGGCCATTTCCCTAGGCCGGTCGAGTCAGCGCCTGACTAGGATGCGCCCGATGGAAAAGCAGGTGATGCCACGTTGTTTGTGGCTCGCGGTGGAAACACTGAGGGCCAGAATTCTCTACGCATCGCTGATGCGCAGGCTCGGAGTGGGTATGCGTTCGCCCTGAACCTCGCCGTTCCGCGGGGTTGTCAGTGAACTGAAAAGGTGCCTCGGTAACATCCGGGGCTTCTTGTTCACACCCACTGAGCCACCCATGAGCTTCGACAAAGTCTCCCCCGGAAAGAAGGCCCCCGAGCAGTTCAACGTGATCATCGAGATCCCGATGAACGCTGACCCCGTCAAGTACGAGGTCGACAAGGAAAGCGGCGCGCTGTTCGTTGACCGCTTCATGAGCACCGCCATGCACTACCCGTGCAACTACGGCTACGTGCCGCAGACCATCTCCGGCGACGGCGATCCGGTCGATGTGCTGGTGATCACCCCGTTCCCGCTGGTCGCCGGTTGCGTGGTGACGTGCCGTGCGATCGGCATGCTCAACATGGAAGACGAAGCGGGCATGGACGCGAAGCTGCTGGCCGTGCCGATCGACAAGCTGCTGCCGATTTACTCGAAGTGGCAAAAGCCCGAAGACCTGCACGAGTTGCAGTTGCGCACGATTCAGCACTTCTTCGAGCACTACAAGGACCTCGAGCCCAACAAGTGGGTCAAGGTTCAGGGCTGGTCGGGCCCCGAAGCGGCCCACGAGGAAATCTCCTCGGGCATTGCCAATTACAAGAAATCGATCACCGGCTGATCCCGGCGCGTTCCCGAGCCCGGCGCTGATTGGCCGCCGGGCACGGAACCTCGCACCGGTTTTCGCGCTCTGACCGACCTTCAACCCCGCCTGAAGGGCCATCCCGTGAATTCATCCGTGCGCGCTGTTGCCGTTGTGCTGTCCTTCAGTTTTGCGGCGCTGTGCGCGGCGCCGAGCGCCTCGGCGCAGGCGTTGCCGACGGGTGTGAGCCGCGTGCAGTCGGTCGAAGGCATCGACGAGTACCTGCTGGCCAATGGCCTGCAGGTTCTGCTGATCCCCGATGACTCCAAGCCCACGACCACGGTCAACCTGACCTATCACGTGGGCTCGCGTCACGAGAACTACGGGGAGACCGGCATGGCGCACCTGCTGGAGCACCTGCTGTTCAAGGGCTCGCCGAACCACCCCAAGGTCTGGGCCGAGTTCACCCGGCGCGGCCTGGCCGCCAACGGCAGCACCTGGTTCGACCGCACCAACTACACCGCGAGCTTCTCGGCCAACGACGACAACCTGCGCTGGTATCTGGGCTGGCAGGCCGACTCGATGACCCACAGCTACATCGCCCGGCGCGACCTCGACACCGAGATGACGGTGGTGCGCAACGAGATGGAAATGGGCGAGAACAGCCCGGACCGCATCCTGTTCTCGAAGACGTTGGCCACGATGTACCAGTGGCACAACTACGGCAAGGACACCATCGGCGCGCGCGCCGACGTCGAAAACGTCGACATTCCTCGGTTGCAGGCGTTCTACCGCCAGTACTACCAGCCCGACAACGCGACGCTGATCGTGTCGGGCAAGTTCCCGCGCCAGCAGATCCTGCCGTGGATCGCGCAGACCTATGGCGCGATTGCCAAGCCCACGCGTGTGCTGCCCGCGCTGTACACGCTGGACCCTGTGCAAGACGGCGAGCGCAGCATCACGCTGCGGCGCAGCGGCGGCGTGCCGGTGCTGTACGCCGGCTATCACGTGCCGCCCGGTGCGCACCCTGATTACGCGTCTGTGGAGCTTCTCGACCTGATCATGGGCGAGGCCCCGGCCGGCCGGCTGCACAAGCGACTCACCGAAAAAGGCCTGGCGGCCACCACGTTCGCTTTCTCGATGGGCCTGGCCGAGCCGGGGTTCGCGCTGTTCGGCGCGCAACTGGGCCCCAATCAGGACGTGGAGGCGGCACGCAGCGAACTGCTGGCAACGCTGGAATCGGTGGCGCGCGAGCCGATCACCGCCGAGGAACTCGAGCGCGCCAAGACCAAGTGGCTCAAGGGCTGGGAACTGGCCTTCACCAACCCCGAGACGGTGGGAATTTCGCTCAGCGAGAGCGTGGCTCAGGGCGACTGGCGGCTGTTCTTCCTGACGCGCGATCGTGTGCGTGATGCCACGCTGGCCGATGTGCAGCGAGTGGCGGAGCAACGCTTGTTGACCTCCAACCGCACGTTGGGCGTGTATCTGCCGTCAGAGCAACCGCAGCGGGCACCGGTACCTGCACGGGTCGATGTGGCCGCCGAGCTCAAGGGCTTCAAGCCCCAAGTTGCTGCCGCTGCCGTCGAGGCGTTCGAGGCCACGCCGGCCAACATCGAGCGGCGCACGCAGCGCTTCAACCTGGGCGGTGTGCAGGTGGCGCTGCTGCCCAAGGGCACACGCGGCGCGGCAGTGCATGCAACGATGACCTTGCGCTTTGGCAACGAGAAGACGCTCTTCGGCCAGACCGAAGTGGCCGAGGCCGTGGCCGAGCTGCTCGACAAGGGCAGCCAGACCACGACGCGCCAGCAGGTGCAAGACCGGCTCGACGCGCTCAACACCGAAATGAGCATCAGCGGTGGCGCAGGCTTCGTGAGCGTGCGACTGAGTTCGCGACGCGGCCAGCTGGTCGAGGCGATCGCGCTGGTGGGCGATCTGCTGCGCCACCCGAGCCTGCCGGCCGATGCCCTTGAGGAGGTGCGCCGTCAGTCACTGTCGGCGATCGAGCAGCAACGCAAGGAGCCGCAGGCGGTGGTGGCCAACGCGCTGGCGCGACTGGGCAACCCCTATCCGAGGGGCGATTTACGCTACGCACGCACGTTCGACGAGATCGTGCAGGACGTGGGCAACGTGACACTCGAGCAGGTGCGCGAACACCACCGGCGTTTCTACGGCGCGTCATCCGGCGAGTTCTCGGCGGTGGGCGACATGGACGTGGCCGCGGTGCGCAAGGCGCTGCAGTCCGCGCTGGGCGACTGGACCAGCAGCGAGCCCTACACCCGCGTGCCCGACCCGCTGGTGACGGTGCCGCCCGAGCGGCTGTTGCTGGCCACGCCCGACAAGCAAAACGCCACCATGCTCGTCGAGTACCCGCTGCCGCTGACCGACAACGATGCCGACTACGCCGCGCTCACCATGGCGAACTACCTGCTCGGATCGGGTGGCAATTCGCGGCTGTGGAAGCGCATCCGCGAGGTCGAGGGCCTGTCGTACGACGTGCGCAGCTCGATCGGCTGGAACAGCTTTGAGCCGAACTCCGAATGGAAGGCCAGCGCGATCTTCGCGCCGCAAAACCAGCCCAAGGTGGAAGCAGCGTTCCGCGAAGAGCTGACTCGCGCGCTGAAAGACGGCTTCACCGCGCAGGAGCTTGCCGAAGGGCAACGTGGTTTGTTGAGTTACCGGCGGCTGTCACGCGCTCAGGACGCTTCGGTGGCTGGTGCGCTGGCCAACAACCTGCACGTGGGGCGCACTTTTGCTCGCGCAGCCGAGGTCGATGCGCAGCTCCAAGCGCTCACGCTGGATCAGGTCAACGCGGCCTTGCGCCGGCACATCAAGCCCGAGGGTTTCGTGTTTGGCTTTGCGGGCGACTTCAAGAAGCCTTGAAGGGTACGCGCTCGTTGAGTTCGTCCATGTAGTGGTCGATGCCTGCACCTTCGCGCTGCAGGACATCAGCCACCGCCTGGGCGAACTGCGGGTGCGCCAGCCAGTGCGCCGAGTGCGTTTGCACCGGCAGCAGGCCGCGCGCCATCTTGTGCTCGCCTTGCGCGCCACCCTCGAAGCGCCTGTACCCGTGCGCCATGCACCACGCCAGAGGCTGGTAGTAGCAGGCCTCGAAGTGCAGACAGCTCACTGGTTCCGTCGCCCCCCAGTAGCGTCCAAATGCCGTGCCGCGCTCATCGTCGATGCCGATCAATGACGCAGCGATGCGCTCGCCCTCGCGGCTGGCAATGAACAGCAGCCAGTGTTCGGGCATCGTACTAGCCATGCGGCTGAAGAAGTCGCGAGTCAGGTACGGCGTGGAGCGGTGCGCCTGGTAGGTCAGCGTGTAGCAGCGATAGAAAAAGTCCCAATCCGCCTCAGCGATCTCGCGCCCGCGCAGCGCCTCGAAGTGCACGCCGGCATCGACCACTCGACGTCGCTCCTGCTGGATCTTCTTGCGCTTTTCGCGCTGCAAGCTGGCGAGGAAATCAGTGAAGTCGACCCAGGGTGCCGCCTCGCGCTGCGTCCAGTGAAACTGCACGGTGCTGCGCAACATCCAGCCGGCGCTGCGCGCGGCGACAGTGTCGGCTTCATCCATGAACAGCAGATGCGCTGACGACAGGCCGCCTTGGGCCGCGTACTGCTCCATGGCGCGGAGCAACGCAACGCGCGAAGCCTGGTCGCGAGCGAGCAGCCTGGGTCCGGGCACCGGTGTGAAAGGCACTGCGCTCAGCAGCTTGGGGTAATAGTCAAGACCATGCCTGCGGTAGGCGTCGGCCCAGGCCCAGTCGAACACGTATTCGCCGTAGGAGTGGTCCTTGACGTAAAGCGGGCAGGCGGCCACCAGCGTGTCGTCTTCGTTTAGCGATAAAAACTGTGCCCGCCAGCCCGCATCTGCGCTGGCGCTGTGCGAATCGTGCAGCGCCGACAGGTACTCATGGCGCATGAACGGCGTGGCGCTTTGTTGCGCGGCTAGCAGTGCATTCCACTGCGCGGCGTCAATTCCAGCGGGGTGGTCGTGAACCCGGATGACATAATTCTTCAACGCTGTTTCACCCGGCGTGAGCACCCTGAAAATGCCCCCAAAACCCACGGTCAAAGTCGCTCTGGCGCAGATCAATCCGACCGTGGGAGACCTCGCGGGCAATGCCGCAAAGATCGTGGAGTTCGCTCGTCGTGCCCATGTCCAGGGTGCCCTTTTGGTGATCACGCCCGAGTTGAGCCTTTGCGGTTACCCCCCCGAAGACTTGCTGCTCAGACCGGCGTTCATGCAGGCCTGTGAGGATGCGCTGGCAGACTGCGCCAAGGCGCTGGCGGACTTGCCGGGTTTGCATGTGGTGGTCGGTCATCCGCATCAATGGGGTGATCGCGGCGATGTTAGGACCAAGTCGCACGCGGTGCCTGTGCGCCACAACGCAGCCTCGGTGCTCAGCGAGGGTCGCGTGATCGCCACCTACTGCAAGCGCGAATTGCCCAACTACCAGGTGTTCGACGAGCGGCGCTACTTTGCTTCGGGGCGCGATGCCGGTCGGGGTGCGGTGGTGTTCGGCGTGGGCGGAGTGCGCTTCGGGCTGGCGATTTGCGAGGATGCCTGGTTTGACGAGCCTGCCCGTTCGGCACAGGCTGCTGGCGCGCAGGTGCTGTGCGTGCTCAATGCCTCGCCGTATCACCTGGGCAAGGTCGACGAGCGCGAAGCGCGCATGGGCGAACGTGCCCGCGACGTCGGCTTGCCGCTGCTTTACGCGCACCTTTGCGGCGGCCAGGACGAGGTGGTCTTTGATGGCGCGTCGTTTGCGGTCGATGCCGATGGCCGCGTCGTGGCGCGCGCTGCCATGTTCGAAGAAGCGCTGCTCATGCTTGAGGTGTCGGCCGACGCGCTGAGCGGCGAAATCACCGAGGTTCCGTGTCTCGAGGCGCAGGCCTGGGGCGCGCTGGTCACCGGCGTTCGCGACTACATCGGCAAGAACGGCTTTCCCGGCGCGCTGATCGGACTGAGTGGTGGCGTCGATTCGGCGCTGGTGCTGGCCGTGGCAGTGGACGCTCTGGGGGCCGGCAAGGTGCGCACGGTGATGATGCCGTCGCCGTATACCGCCGACATCTCCTGGATCGACGCGCGCGACATGGCCGATCGCCTGGGCGTTCGTTACGACGAAATCTCGATCGCGCCGATGTTCGATGCGTTCAAGCAAGGCCTGGCCGCCGAATTCACCGGCCTCCCCGAAGACACGACCGAGGAAAACATCCAGGCGCGCATCCGCGGCACCTTGCTGATGGCGCTGTCGAACAAGTTCGGATCCATCGTGCTGACCACCGGCAACAAGAGCGAGATGGCCACCGGTTACTGCACGTTGTATGGCGACATGGCCGGCGGCTTCGCGGTCATCAAGGACGTGGCCAAGACGCTGGTGTACCGGCTGTGTCACTGGAAGAACGCGCAACCCAACGGTGGCCTCGGAGAGGTGATCCCGATGCGCATCCTGTCCCGCGCGCCGTCGGCCGAATTGAGGCCAGACCAGAAGGATCAGGACAGCCTTCCCGAGTATTCGGTGCTCGACGAGGTGGTCGAGCGCTACATGGAAAACGACCAGAGCATCGACAGCATCGTGGCCGCCGGATTCGAGCGCGCCGACGTCGAGCGGGTCACCCGGCTGATCAAGATCAACGAATACAAGCGGCGCCAGGCGCCGGTGGGAATCCGCATCACTCACCGAGCATTCGGGCGCGACTGGCGCTACCCGATCACCTCGAAGTTCCGCGCTTAAACTTCCGTCACGCATTCGTCATCAGGAGTCCCGCATGAAGCAGATCACTGCAGTCATCAAACCGTTCAAGCTCGAAGAAGTGCGCGAGGCGTTGGCTGAGGTGGGCGTGACCGGCCTGACCGTGACGGAAGTCAAAGGCTTCGGGCGTCAAAAGGGCCACACTGAGTTGTATCGCGGTGCCGAGTACGTGGTCGATTTCTTGCCGAAGGTCAAAGTTGAGGTGGTGGTCAAGGGATCCGATGTCGAGCGCTGCATCGAGGCGATCGTCAAGGCGGCCAAAACGGGCAAGATTGGAGACGGAAAGATTTTCGTGACCAGCGTAGAGCGCGTGGTTCGCATCCGCACCGGAGAGACCGACGAAGACGCGGTTTGACCCGTTTGAACTGAAAAAGCCCGCAGTCAGCGGGCTTTTTGTTGCCTGAGTTCTTTGACGGCAGAGGCGCTCAGCCGCGCTTTTTGATGGGTGGTGCGTCGATCAGTTGAGTGCCACACAGGGCGTCGTGCCAGAACTGGCGCTGCGGATGCAGCAAGGACAGCAGCGCGTAGGCGACCACGCCCACACCCACCGCAGCCAGCGCGTCCCAACGGGTCCAATGGTTGAGCGCTGCCAGTGCTGTGGCAGGTGCAAACCAGGCGCAACTGGCGACATAGCGCATCAGTGCACGCTCTTGCGACACTGGCTGCCCGGAGACAGTCACGAGCCGGATGTGCCAGGTTTGCATGGGCAGTGTTTGGCCGCGCCTGGACCAGAACCAGGTGAAGTACACCCCGTAGATCACGAAGGCAATCACGCGCAGCGCCGCATCGCTTTGCAACGGATGCTGATGCCCCGTCAGCGCGGTGAACAGCGCGCCGATCGCCCCGGGAATCAGACCGATGCCGAAGAGCATCATGCCTTCGTAGACGAAGCAGGCCATACGTCGCTTCAGGCTTGGAACCGCACTGGATTCAGCCGCCCCGAAGGTGATTCCGGAATTCATGGGCGGGTGAGCGGAGCGGACGCACCAGCCGCGACCACTGCTGCCCCCTGAGGCCCGCTTTTGGGCAGCAGCGTCGACGGGTTCACGAAGTTTGGCGAGGCTGCGATCTTGGGCAACCCTTCTTGCTGGTGGGCCGGTGGCATGGCTCGCTTCGATATCAGATTGGTCGTGGCTCCCGCAGGCGCCTGAATGATGGCCGGCGCCACAGACCGCGGCTGGCGGGCGGAGGCAGTCGACACCACATTCGACTTTGATTGCGCGCCGGGCTGGCTGGCGCTTTCTGCGCGCAGGGCTCTCGCCCGGCGGACGGACTCAGCCTGAGGCGGGGGCGGTGCTGCCCGGGAGGCCAATTCCTTTTTCTGGTCATCGGGCAACGCTTGGTAGGCGTCCCAACGGGCCTGACGGTTGGTCGGAGCCAACTCCTTGGACTGCTTGAACTGGAACCGTGCGGCACCCCGTTGCTCGGGGGTCAGTTTCGCCCACTCGGTCATGCGAGCCTGGATGCGCTGACGCTCGTCAACGGACAACGATGGGAACTGAGCCGCCAGTTCCACCCATTTTTGCTTCTGGTCTGCCCCGAAGGTGCTCCAGTCTTGCTCAAGGGGCTTGAGCGCCACACGGTGTGCGGGCAGCAATGTGGCCCATTTGGGGCCTTGCTCTGTTGCATGCGAGACCACCACCGGTCCCGACCGCGGGGCCGTGGTGAGGTCGGCGTACGCTGGCCAGGCCAGGGCCGATCCGACAAGCAACCCTGCGCTGACCATCCGGCGACCTGCGGCCGCGATGGGAGTCAGTGACAGGGCTGCATTACGGAAGGCCATGCGTGAGCCGATCAGTCGGACGAAGTCTTGAGGAACTCGACGAAGCCCGGGTCGCTGTAGGCCTCGGGCGGCAGGTCGTCCGACAACAAAGCCGTGTCAATTTCGGCTGCTGCCGAAATCTGCGCTTGCGAATGGAGATGACCGATCAAAAACAAGCCTCCTGCCAAGGCCAGAACCTGCAGCAGGGACGCCGCCGGCCGCCACCAGCCCGAACCACCGGCTCCACGCGAGCCGAGCATGATGCTGGCCACGCCGCCGCCACTTGAGCCGTACAAATTCACTGGTGATTGGGCCACTTGCGGCATGCGAGCGAGGGCCACCCCACGAGCAAAACGCAGCCGCTCGGTGACGTCGTGTGGCAGTTGATCGGTGCCTTCCGACAGGCGTGCGGCCAGTTTCAGTCCCAGGCGCGACTCGACAGCGGCCATTTGGGCCGGGTTTCGGGTGGAGCTGTTCATCATGGGACTATTCCTTTCGCTTTCAAAGCCTTCGCTAGCGCATGCACCGCGCGAGAGCAATGCGTTTTCACGCTGCCCTCGGAGCAACCCATGGCCGAAGCTGTCTCAGCCACATCGAGTTCCTCCCAGTAACGCAGCAGGAACGCTTCTCGTTGACGGGCGGGCAATTCACCGATTTCCGCCTCAATCAGAGTGAGTGCCTGGTCGCGCGACAGCGCGTCAGCAGCACTTTCTGAGCCCGCGCTGCCCTCGAGCGCCTCGAGGGTCTCGAGAATGTCGAAATCCCCATCTTCTCCGGCCGGCTCGAAGTCGGAGAAATTGCGGAACAGCGCGCCACGCACCTTCTGGCGGCGGAACCAGTCCATCGTGGCATTTCCAAGGATCCGCTGGAACAACGGTGGCCATTCGGCGCTGGGGCGGTCGGCGTAGTTCTCTGCGAGCTTGATCATGGCGTCCTGGACGATGTCCAGCGCGGCGTCTTCGTCACGAACGGCGTAGACCGCTCGCTTGAACGCACGTTTCTCGACGCTTTTCAGGAAGTCGGAGAGTTCTTTTTCGGAGGCCAAGGAGGGAATGCCTCAAAGCGGGGCGGGATCGAAGGTCTCGGAGTATCTCACTGCACCATGCTGGCAACTGCGGATTGAGTTCGCAATCGGGGATGGGATGCCATAATCCGGGGTTGCACAACAGTTTGATCATGCTCGGCGACCTCGACCTGAGGCGCCTCCAGATGATCCAGCAGGCACCACACCCGCTCCAAAAGAGCGCGGAGAGGGCCACCGATGGTTTTTCGTTAGAGAAATTCGCAAAGGTTCCACATGGACATGTCTGACGCCGAGATCAAGGGCGCCGAAGCGGCGTCGTCTCAGCTTTCCAGCGGCGCTGCTGGCGAACCGAACGGGTCTGAAATCCTCGTTCGATGCCTGCAACTTGAAAACGTCAAGTACCTCTGGGGCTATCCTGGCGGCGCAGTGCTGTACATCTACGACGCGCTGTACAAGCAAAACACGATTGAGCATGTGCTGGTGCGCCATGAGCAGGCGGCCGTTCACGCTGCCGATGGATATGCCCGTGCCACGGGGGAGGTCGGGGTGGCCCTTGTGACGTCCGGGCCCGGAGTGACCAACGCGATCACGGGGATTGCCACGGCCTACATGGACAGCATCCCGATGGTGATCATCACCGGTCAGGTGCCCACGCCGGCGATCGGTCTGGATGCGTTCCAGGAGTGCGACACGGTGGGCATTACCCGTCCGATCGTCAAGCACAACTTCTTGGTGAAAGATGTGCGCGACCTCGCGCTCACTCTCAAAAAGGCTTTCCACATCGCCCGTACCGGGCGCCCCGGTCCCGTGGTGGTGGACATCCCGAAGGACGTCTCGCTCAAGACCACGGCGTTTTCTTATCCGGCCACGCTGGAAATGCGTTCTTACAGCCCCGTTCGAAAGGGCCATGGCGGTCAGATTCGCAAGGCCGTGCAACTGCTGATGGCGGCCAAGCGGCCCTATATCTACAGCGGCGGTGGCGTGATCCTGGGTGAGGCCTCTGCTGAATTGCGTGAGCTGGTCAATCTGCTGGGCTACCCCTGCACGAACACCCTGATGGGGCTTGGCGCCTATCCAGCGACTGATCCGAAATTCCTCGGCATGCTGGGCATGCACGGCACCTACGAGGCCAACATGACGATGCAGAACTGCGACGTCCTGCTGGCAGTGGGTGCGCGTTTCGATGACCGCGTGATCGGCAACCCGGCGCACTTTGCCTCGGTCGAGCGCAAGATCATTCACGTCGATATCGACCCATCCTCCATTTCCAAGCGCGTCAAGGTCGACATTCCGATCGTGGGCGATGTGAAGGACGTGCTGCAGGAACTGATCGCCCAGATCAAGGAATCTCAGCTCAAGACCGACGGCAATGCGATGTCCGCCTGGTGGTCACAGATCAACGCCTGGCGCGGCCGCGATTGCCTCAAATACACCCACAGCGATGAGGTCATCAAGCCTCAGTTCGTGATCGAAAAGCTCTGGGAACTGACCAAGGACACGGACGCGTACATCACCTCGGACGTCGGTCAGCACCAGATGTGGGCCGCTCAGTACTACCGCTTCGACCAGCCACGCCGCTGGATCAATTCGGGTGGCCTGGGAACCATGGGCGTGGGTCTGCCTTACGCCATGGGGATCAAACTCGCCAAGCCTGAGTCGGACGTGTTCTGCGTGACCGGTGAGGGCTCGATCCAGATGTGCATCCAGGAGCTGTCGACATGCCTGCAGTACAGCACTGCGGTCAAGGTGATATCGCTCAACAACCGCTACCTCGGCATGGTCCGGCAGTGGCAGCAACTCGATTACGGTGGCCGCTACTCGCACAGTTACATGGATGCGTTGCCTGATTTCGTGAAACTCGCCGAGGCCTACGGGCATGTGGGTTTCAAGATCGAACGGCCGGCTGATGTGGAAGGTGCGCTGCGCGAGGCGATCCGCCTGAAGGACCGCACCGTGTTCCTCGACATTCGCACCGATCAGGAAGAAAACGTCTGGCCGATGGTCAAGGCAGGCAAGGGCATCAGCGAAATGCTGCTGGGTTCCGAAGACCTGTGATGCGCTGAACGCTTGAGCGGCGCAGGCGTTACCGCGCCTGCCAAACCTCCAGCGAACACCGCACACAAACGGGAATTGACAACAACTTAACTCAGGCATCGCCTGAGGCCGGCACACACCCCTGTCGCGCCTTTAAAGCGGTCCTACAAGACCCATGAAACACATCATTGCGTTGCTGCTTGAAAACGAACCCGGCGCGCTTTCGCGCGTGGTCGGACTTTTCTCGGCCCGTGGCTACAACATCGAGAGCCTGACCGTGGCGACGACTGAAGACCCGTCGCTGTCGCGCATGACGATCGTCACAACCGGTTCCGACGAGGTGATCGAGCAGATCACCAAGCACCTGAATCGCTTGATAGAGGTCGTCAAGGTGGTCGACCTGACCGAGGGCGCTTACACCGAGCGAGAACTGATGCTTATCAAGGTGCGCGCCGTAGGCAAGGAGCGCGAAGAGATGACCCGCATGGCGGACATCTTCCGCGGCCGAATCATCGATGTGACCGAGAAAAGCTACACCATCGAACTGACCGGCGACTCATCCAAGCTCGACGCTTTCATCGAGGCCATCGATCGGGCCGCCATTCTTGAAACTGTGCGCACCGGTACCAGCGGGATCGGTCGCGGAGAGCGCATCTTGCGCGTTTGAACCCGCACCCCACCAAAAATTACTGAACCCAAGGAGAACACCATGAACGTTTATTACGACAAAGACGCCGACCTGAGCCTCGTCAAGGGCAAGACCGTCACGATCCTCGGCTACGGCTCGCAAGGCCACGCCCACGCCCAAAACTTGAACGACAGCGGCGTCAACGTGACCGTCGGCCTGCGCAAGGGTGGCCCATCGTGGAGCAAGGCCGAGAAGGCCGGCCTCAAGGTGCTCGAAGTCGTCGAGGCTGTCAAAGCCGCAGACATCGTCATGATCTTGCTGCCTGACGAGCAGATTGCAGCCGTCTACAACGACATTGCTGCTCACATGAAGCAAGGCGCTTCGCTGGCCTTTGCTCACGGCTTCAACATCCACTACGGGCAAGTGGTTCCGCGTGCCGATTTGGATGTGTGGATGGTCGCCCCCAAGGCCCCGGGCCACACCGTGCGTTCGACCTACACACAAGGCGGCGGCGTGCCTCACCTGATCGCTGTGCACGCTGACCGTTCGGGCAAGGCACGTGACCTGGCACTGAGCTACGCATCTGCCAATGGCGGCGGCAAGGCCGGCGTCATCGAAACCAGCTTCCGTGAAGAAACCGAGACTGACCTCTTCGGCGAACAAGCCGTTCTGTGCGGCGGCGCGGTCGAGTTGATCAAGGCCGGCTTCGAGACGTTGACCGAAGCCGGGTACGCGCCTGAGATGGCCTACTTCGAGTGCTTGCACGAACTCAAGTTGATCGTGGACCTGATCTATGAGGGCGGCATCGCCAACATGAACTACTCGATCTCGAACAACGCCGAGTACGGCGAGTACGTGACCGGCCCGAAGGTCGTGACCGAGGACACCAAGAACGCGATGCGCAAGGCTCTCAAGGACATCCAGACGGGTGAATACGCCAAGAGCTTCATCCTTGAAAACCGTGCCGGTGCGCCAACGCTGCTGTCACGCCGTCGTCTGATGGCTGAGCACCCGATCGAGATCGTGGGAGAGCAGCTGCGCGCCATGATGCCTTGGATCAAGAAGAACCGTCTGGTCGATCAGTCCAAGAACTGATCGCCGGCCGCGGGGCCGATAGCCCCGAGTCGTTAGCAAGCCGCGAGCCCTGCTCGCGGCTTTTTCTTTGACACCACAGGTAGACTGCTCCGCATGAATTACCCCCATCCGATCCTCGCCAAAGAAGGCTGGCCTTTCATTGCCATTGCGTTGTGCCTTGCGGTTGCCACGAGTTGGCTGGGCCTGGGCTGGTTGTCCCTGCTGTGCTGGGTGGCCCTTGTGTTCGTGGTGCAGTTTTTCAGGGATCCGCCCCGCCCCATCCCGCAAGACGCTGATGCGGTTCTCTCGCCTGCCGATGGTCGCATCGTCAAGGTCGAGAAGGTTCGTGACCCGTACGCCGATCGCGATGCGTTGCTGATCAGCGTGTTCATGAACGTGTTCAACGTGCACAGCAACCGGGCCAGCGTTGATGGGCAAGTCACACTGGTCAACTACTTCCCGGGGCGGTTTGTCAACGCTGACCTCGACAAGGCTTCGACGGAGAACGAGCGCAATGCAGTGGTCATCGCCTCCGGGCGTCACACGGTCACGTTGGTGCAGGTGGCCGGGCTCATCGCACGGCGCATCCTTTGCTACACCAAGGCCGGCGACGTCCTGACACGGGGTCAGCGTTATGGCTTCATCCGTTTCGGCTCCCGAGTCGACGTTTACCTGCCCGTCACTGCAATGGTGAGCGTCGCTCCGGGCGACAAGGTCCGGGCCACATCCACTGTGATTGCCAGGCTCGCGCCATGACCGGTCCGCAAGACTTCCCCGAGCACGATCTTGACGAGGAACTCCCTCGCCGACGTCGGAAGGGCGTGTACGTTCTACCTAATCTGTTCACGCTTGCGGCCTTGTTCGGGGGTTTCTATGCCATCGTGATGGCGATGAACGGACGTTTCGAGCAATCCGCTATTGGGGTGTTTTGCGCCATGGTGCTCGACAGCCTGGATGGGCGTGTGGCGCGAATGACCAATACGCAAAGTACTTTCGGTGAGCAGATGGACAGCCTGTCGGACATGGTGTCATTTGGTGCCGCGCCCGCCCTGATCGTCTATGAATGGGCATTGAAGGGCATGGGAAAGCTGGGTTGGTTGGCCGCTTTCATTTACTGCGCTTGTGCCGCCTTGCGCCTGGCCCGTTTCAACACCAACCTGGGCGTGGTGGATAAGCGCTTTTTCCAGGGCCTGCCGAGCCCGGCCGCTGCAGCGGTGGTCATGGGCATCATTTGGGTGATGGACGATGCTGGATTTAAGGACATCGACGCTCAGCAGTCTTGGCTGATCTGGACAGCTTTCACGCTCACGCTTTTGGCCGGTTTGACGATGGTGACCAATCTGCCGTTCTACAGCTTCAAGGAGTTCAGCCTGAAGCGCACCGTCCCGTTTGTCGTGACCGTTGCGATTGCCTTGGCGATCGCACTGGTCATGGTGCATCCGCCGATCGTTCTGTTCGGCATCTTCTGCATCTATGCCGGATCGGGCTATGGCGTGTACGTTTGGAAGAAAATGAAGGGGCGCCGAGCCAGCCTGATTGCCATGTCGACCGACGCTCCCGAGGAGGAGGGGCTGCATCGATGAACTCGGCGTGCTAGATTCCGACCATGTATTCGATCTCGAGCCATCTGCTGCGCCTATCCGGAAGGACTTTGCCGGCCAGCTGATCTTGCTCGTTTCCCATTTTCAGTGCCGGCCCGTTGCTAACGCATCGGGCCGTTTTCATTGTTCAACTGCAGAGTCGACACCATGACTGACAAGCTCATCATTTTTGACACCACCTTGCGCGATGGCGAGCAATCGCCCGGTGCGTCTATGACCCGTGATGAAAAGTTGCGCATCGCAAGGCAGCTCGAGCGGCTGAAAGTTGATGTCATCGAGGCTGGATTCGCCGCCTCTTCGAACGGGGACTTTGAGTCTGTCAAGGCGATTGCGCAAGCCATCAAGGACAGCACGGTGTGCTCGCTGGCTCGTGCCAATGACCGCGATATCTCGCGTGCGGCAGAAGCCTTGCAAGGCGGTGCCTCCACGCGCATTCACGTCTTCTTGGCGACCAGCGCACTTCACATGGAAAAGAAGTTGCGCATGACACCCGATCAGGTGTTCGAGCAGGCCAAGCAGTCGATCCGTTTCGCGCGCAATCTGACCGGGGATGTCGAGTTCTCGCCTGAGGATGGCTACCGCTCCGACCCGGATTTTTTGTGTCGAGTGCTTGAAGCTGTCATCGCCGAAGGCGCGACCACCATCAACATTCCCGACACGGTGGGGTATGCCATTCCCGAGTTGTACGGCAGTTTCATTTTGAATCTGAGGCAACGCATCCCGAACTCGGACAAGGCAATCTGGTCTGTGCACTGCCACAACGATCTGGGCATGGCTGTGGCCAACTCGCTGGCAGGCGTCAAGATTGGCGGCGCACGTCAGGTGGAGTGCACCATCAATGGTTTGGGTGAGCGCGCTGGTAACTGCGCGCTTGAGGAAGTCGTCATGGCGGTGCGTACGCGACGCGATTACTTCGGGCTCGACCTGGGTATCGACGCCACCCAGATCGTCCCTGCGTCGAGGTTGGTTTCGCAGACCACGGGCTTTGTCGTTCAGCCCAACAAGGCTGTCGTCGGGGCCAACGCTTTCGCACACGCCTCGGGCATCCACCAGGATGGCGTGCTGAAGGCGCGCGATACCTATGAAATCATGCGTGCGGAGGATGTGGGCTGGGCGACCAACAAGATCGTGTTGGGTAAGTTGTCGGGGCGCAATGCGTTCAAGCAGCGGCTGAATGACCTGGGCATCGAACTGGCTTCCGAGTCCGAGGTCAATGCGGCATTCGCCAAGTTCAAGGAGCTCGCCGACCGTAAGAGCGAAATCTTTGACGAAGACATCACAGCGTTGGTGATGGACGAATCCGTGACGGCCGAGCAGGAACATTACCGCTTGCTGGCCCTCTCGCAG
>CANBSV010000022.1 GCA_947372225.1 Burkholderiales bacterium
TCAAGACCCCGCTGCACGACCTGCACATCGAACTCGGGGCTCGCATGGTCCCGTTTGCCGGCTACAGCATGCCGGTGCAGTACCCCGCCGGCCTGATGACCGAACACCTGCACTGCCGCGCCTCGGCCGCACTGTTCGATGTGTCGCACATGGGCCAGTTGAAACTCACCGGCGACGGCACCGCCGCCGCGCTCGAGTCGCTGATTCCCATCGATGTGGCCGGCATGGCCGCTGGCCAGCAGCGCTACGGCTTTTTCACCAACGACCAGGGCGGCATCCTTGACGACCTGATGCTCACGCGCCACCAGGCGGGCGATGACACCGAATGGCTGCTGATCGTCAACGCCGCCAACAAGGACGCCGACACCGCGCACCTGACCTCGCGCATCGGCCAGCGCTGCACCGTGCAGCCGCGTCCTGAACTCGCGTTGCTCGCGCTGCAAGGCCCGCTGGCGGTGAACGCGCTGGCGCGCCTGAACCCTGCGGTGGCCGGACTCGGTTTCATGAATGGTGCGGCCTTCACGCTCAATGGCGCGCCATGCTTTGCCACCCGCTCGGGCTACACCGGCGAAGACGGCTTCGAGATCTCGGTGCCGGCCGAACATGCCGAGGCGCTGGCGCGCGCGCTGCTCGCGCAGCCCGAGGTCAAGCCCGCCGGCCTGGGCTCGCGCGACACGCTGCGCCTCGAAGCCGGTCTGTGCCTGCACGGGAACGACATCGACCCCACCACCACGCCGATCGAGGCATCGCTGAACTGGGCGATCCAGAAGGTGCGCCGCGCCGGTGGCGCGCGTGCCGGCGGCTATCCCGGCGCCGGCGTGATCGACGCGCAACTGGCCGACGACCCGGCGCGCCGCCGCGTCGGCCTGATCGGCCTCGAACGCGTGCCGGTGCGCCCCGGCACGACGCTGGTCGATGCCAGCGGCGCCACGCTGGGCACCGTCACCAGCGGCACGCTCGCGCCCACGGCCAACCAGCCGATCGCGATCGCCTACCTGCCATCTGCCCACGCCGCGCCGGGCGCCGAGGTGTGGGCCGAAGTGCGCGGCAAGCGCGTGCCGATGCGCGTGAGCACCCTGCCCTTCGTGCCCAACCGCTACGTGCGTCTGCCGGCGCGCACCGCCTGAGCGAATTTCCTCGACCGATCACCACACCATTTCATTGATTCCCAAGGAGAACCCCATGACCGTCCACTACACCGCCGAACACGAATGGATTGACGCCACCAACCCCCAGGCCGCCGTCGTCGGCATCACCGTGCACGCGCAAGACGCGCTCGGCGACGTGGTGTTTGTCGAGCTGCCCGAAGTCGGGCGCACCTACACGCAAGGCGAGGTCGCCGGCGTCGTCGAGTCGGTGAAAGCTGCTGCCGACATCTACATGCCAGTGACCGGCGAGGTCACCGAAGTCAACGCCACGCTGCGCGACGACCCGTCGCTGGCCAACTCCGACCCGATGGCCGGAGGCTGGTTCTTCAAGGTCAAGCTCGCCGATGCGGGGCAACTCGGCGCCCTGATGGACAGCACCGCCTACGACACGCTGCTCAAGGGCCTGTGACCATGCTGATGTCTGCCACACCCACACTGGCCGCGCTGGAAAACAGCGGCGAATTTGCCGGGCGCCACATCGGCCCGGGCGAGGCCGACGAGCAGCACATGCTGTCGGTCGTCGCTCCCGACGCGCCGAACTTCACCCGCCGTGCGCTGATCGAGGCCATCGTGCCGCGCTCGATCGCGCGCAGCCAGGCCATGGTGCTGCCCGAGCCGCTGACCGAAGCACGCGCGCTGGCCGAACTGCGCGAGATCGCCAGCCGCAACCGCGTGCTCAAGAGCTGCATCGGCCAGGGCTATCACGGCACACACACGCCGGGCGTCATCTTGCGCAACGTGCTCGAGAACCCCGCCTGGTACACCGCCTACACGCCTTACCAGGCCGAGATCTCGCAGGGCCGCATGGAAGCGCTGATCAACTTCCAGACCATGGTTTGCGACCTCACCGGCATGGCCATGGCAGGCGCGTCGATGCTCGACGAAGCCACCTCTGCGGCCGAAGCCATGACGCTGGCCCTGCGCGTGGGCAAGAGCAAATCGACCACGTTCTTCGTGGCCGACGACGTGCTGCCGCAAACGCTCGAAGTGATCCGCACCCGTGCGCGTCCGCTGGGCATCAGCGTGGTCACCGGTGCGGCCGACGACGCTGCCCAAGCCGGCGCGTTTGCCGCGCTGTTCCAGTACCCCGGCGTCAACGGCGTGGTGCGCGATCTGAGCGCCGTGATCACCGGGCTGCACGCCGCAGGTGGCCTGGCCATCGTGGCGGCCGACCTGCTGGCGCTGACGCTGCTGACGCCCCCCGGTGAAATGGGTGCCGACATCGCCGTGGGCACCACGCAGCGCTTTGGCATGCCCATGTGCAACGGCGGCCCGCACGCGGCCTACCTGGCCACGCGCGACGAGTTCAAGCGCTCGATGCCGGGCCGGCTGGTCGGCGTGAGCATCGACGCGCACGGCAACCCCGCCTACCGGCTGGCACTGCAAACGCGCGAGCAGCACATCCGCCGCGAAAAGGCCACTTCCAACATCTGCACCGCGCAGGTGTTGCCGGCCGTCGTGGCGAGCATGTACGCCGTGTATCACGGCCCCGAAGGCCTGAAGCGCATCGCGCGACGTGTGGCGGGCTACACCTCGGTGCTGGCGGCGGGCTTGCGCGAGCTGGGCGTGGACGGTGTGAACGAAGGCGGCTTCGACACGCTGCACATCGCCACCGGTGCACGCACCGATGCGCTGTTGCAAGCCGCGCGCGACGCCGGCTACAACCTGCGCCGTGCCTCGGCAGCGTCGATCGGCATCACGCTCGACGAAACCACCGAGCGCGCCGATCTCAACGCACTGTGGGGCCTGTTTGCCAACGCAAAGCCGCTGCCCGAATTCAGCCGCTTCGAAGCCGGCATGGCGCCGGGCGTGCCGGCTGCCCTGGTGCGCAAGACCGCGTTCCTCACGCACCCGGTGTTCAACACCCACCACAGCGAAACCGACATGCTGCGCTACCTGCGCCGCCTGAGCGACAAGGACCTGGCGCTCGACCGCACCATGATCCCGCTGGGCTCGTGCACCATGAAGCTCAACGCCACCAGCGAGATGATCCCCATCACCTGGCCCGAGTTCGCCAACCTGCACCCGTTCGCACCGCATGAGCAGCTCGCCGGTTACGACGTGCTGCGCCAGCAGCTCGAAGGCTGGCTGTGCCAGGCCACCGGCTACAGCGGGGTGAGCCTGCAACCCAACGCCGGCTCGCAAGGCGAGTACGCCGGGCTGCTGGCCATCACCGCCTTCCACGCCTCGCGCGGCGACACGCAACGCACCGTGTGCCTGATCCCCGAATCGGCGCACGGCACCAACCCGGCCTCAGCGCAGATGGTGGGCCTGAGCGTGGTGGTGGTGAAGTGCGATACGCAGGGCAACGTCGACATGGACGACCTGCGCGCCAAGTGCGAACTGCACAGCACCAAGCTGGCCGCCGTGATGGTCACCTACCCGAGCACGCATGGCGTGTTCGAGGTGCGCATCCGCGAGCTGTGCGAGCTGGTGCACCGTCACGGCGGGCGTGTCTATGTGGATGGCGCCAACATGAACGCGCTGGTCGGCGTGGCCGCGCCGGGCGAGTTCGGCGGTGACGTGAGCCACCTCAACTTGCACAAGACCTTCTGCATTCCGCACGGCGGCGGCGGCCCCGGCGTGGGACCGGTGGCGGTGGTGGCCGATCTGGTGCCCTTCCTGCCCGGACACCGCACGGCCGATGGCCTGGGCGATGCTGGCGAACATGAGGTGGGAGCCGTTTCGGCCGCACCGCTGGGCAACGCCGCGGTGCTGCCCATCAGCTGGATGTACTGCCGCATGATGGGCGCCGAGGGGCTGCAAGCGGCCACCGAAGTCGCCATCCTCAGCGCCAACTACATCGCCTCGCGGCTGATCGACCACTTCCCGGTGCTGTACTCGGGCGGTCAGTCGCAGCTGCGCAGCGGTGGCGTGGCGCACGAATGCATCCTCGATTTGCGCCCGCTGAAAGACGCCACCGGCATCACCGCCGAAGACGTCGCCAAGCGGCTGATCGACTACGGCTTCCACGCGCCCACGCTGAGCTTTCCGGTGCCCGGCACCTTGATGATCGAGCCGACAGAAAGCGAGCCGCTGCGCGAGCTCGACCGCTTCTGCGACGCCATGATCGCCATCCGCGCCGAGATCGCTTTGGTCGAATCGGGCACCTGGCCCGCGGCCGACAACCCGCTCAAGGCGGCACCGCACACCGCGCAAGCGCTGCTCGGTGCCGAGTGGTCACACCCGTACACGCGAGAGCAGGCAGCCTACCCGCTGGCCAGCTTGCGCCGTGACAAATACTGGGTACCGGTCGGTCGTGTCGACAACGTGCACGGCGACCGGCATCTGGTGTGCAGCTGCCCGCCGGTGGCGGATTACGCGAGCGAGTGAGGCGCCGCTCGTGCCAGGGGCACGGGCGCCTTGCGGTTCAGTTCACGACGATGGTCCGCTGGGTGCAGCGGGCCACCTCCGGCCAACTCACTCCGCGTCGACGAAGCGCGCCGCGATGTCCTGAAACTGCTGCTGCACCGCCAGGAAGGCGTCGACCACGTCGGGGTCGAAGTGCTGGCCGCGGCCCTCGACGATGATGGCGGCCGACTTCTCGTGCGGGAACGCCGGCTTGTAGACGCGCCGGCTGATCAGCGCGTCGTACACATCGGCCAGGGCCATCAGGCGTGCTGACACCGGAATGGCCTCGCCGCGCAGGGCCTGCGGGTAGCCCGAACCGTCCCACTTTTCCTGGTGCGACAGCGCGATTTCCTTGGCGAAGCGCAAGAACTCGACCTCGGTGACCAGCCCGTGCTCACCGGCGACCAGCGCCTCGTAGCCCAGCGTGGTGTGGGTCTTCATGATCTCGAACTCCTCGAACGTCAGCTTGCCGGGCTTGAGCAGGATGCTGTCGGGGATGCCCACCTTGCCGATGTCGTGCAGCGGCGCCGACTTGAACAGCAAGTCGATGTTGCGATCCGTCAGGAACTCGGAAAAGCGCGGGTTGGATCGCAGGTTCTCGGCCAGACACTTCACATAGTGCTGCGTGCGGCGGATGTGGTTGCCGGTTTCGTTGTCGCGCGTTTCGGCCAGCGAAGCCATGGCCATCACGGTCACGTCCTGCGTGGTCTGGATTTGCAGCGTGCGGCGCACCACCTCGGCTTCGAGCGCGGCGTTCTGGTCGCGCAGCGCGTGGATGGCGTCATCGAGCGCCAGGTGCGTCCTGATGCGTGCCATCACGATGGGCGGGCTGATGGGCTTGGTGATGTAGTCGACCGCGCCGAGCGCCAGGCCTCGCGCCTCGTCTTCGATGGCAGCGCGGGCCGTGAGAAAGATCACCGGCACGCTGGCCGTCAACGGGTCGGCCTTGAGTGCGCGGCAAACCTCGTAGCCGTCGACGCCAGGCATCATGATGTCAAGAAGGATCAAGTCGGGCCTGCTGGCCGAGCGCGCCAGCTGCAGCGCCCTGTCTCCGTTGTGGGCCACGCGCACCCGGAAGCCCTCTTGCGACAGCAAGCCGGTCATGAGCTCCAGGTTTTCCGGGGTGTCGTCCACCACGAGGATGGTGCGTGGCGTGTCAGGTGTGGGGATCACGGATGGGCTCCTGCGACAGCGTCTGTGGGTTTCAGGTCAGGCCGTGCGACTGCATGCAGCGGTGCAGCAGCTGACGGGCCTCGTCGAAAGCGTAGCGGCTCACAGCGTTCGAGTAGCGCGGGTAGTCGTCGCCCATCGCGGCCAGCAGCAGGCTCGCGTGCGAGGCCGACGTGTGCTGGGCATCGGCGTCGCCCTCATCGAACTGGCGCAGCAGTTGCTCCCCGACACGACTCAAGTCGGCCGGATCTGGCAGCGCGACCGTCACCGGCTTGGCCCCGGGCAGCTGTCGTTCCAGCGCAGGCAACAGGTTTGAGAGCGCCAGCTCCAGCGGACGCAGGGTCTGCTCGATGCGCGAGCGCGGCTGCCCCGAGCCGATCGCACGCTCGAGCTGGGCGGCAAGATCTTGCAACTGTGACGCCCCCACACTGGCCGCGACGCTCTTGAACGAGTGCGTCGCGCGGTGAGCCGCTTCGCGCTCTGAGCGTTCGAGCAAGGCACGCGTGTCGCCGGGGAAGCGGCGGTAGGCATCAACGAACTTGCGCAACACCGACAGGTACAAGTCGGGCTTGCCGCCGCTGCGGCGCAGCCCGAGCGCCGTGTCCAGACCGGGGACTGCCTGGGGCAGTTCGAGGCCGGTCGGTGCAGCGGTTGCCGTCACTGACACCGTCGGCGTGTGCACCGCAATGCGTCCCGCCGCGGGCTTGATGTGCGACTGCAACACGGCCACCAGTTTGTCGGGCTCGATGGGCTTGGCCACAAAGTCATTCATGCCGGCGTCGAGGCAGCGTTTGCGGTCGTCGGCCATGGCGCTGGCGGTCATGGCCACCACAGGGAGATCGCTCAGCCCTGGCAAGGCACGGATCGCACGGGTGGCCGTCAGTCCGTCCATGACAGGCATGTGCAGGTCCATCAGCACCAGGTCGTAGTGCCGCTGCTGCACCATGTTGAGTGCCGTCTTTCCGTCGCCAGCCACATCGACCTCCAAACCCGCCTCGGTCAGCAGTTCGGCAGCCACCATCTGGTTGACTTCGTTGTCTTCCACCAGCAGCACCGTGGCGACGAAGGGCACATCACGCCGCACTTCGGTGGCCGCCGCAGCCATGACACTGCCCGGCAAGACGCGAGGCACTTCGCCGTCACCGATGGCGAGTTGTCTGTGGGGGTGAGCCGCCTCGTTTGCGTCGGCAGGCTGCTGCAGGTTCTGGCCGAACCGCGCGCTCACCCAGAAGGTGGATCCCTGTCCCAGCTCACTGTCCACACCCGCCTCGCCGCCCATCAGTCGGGCCAGCCGGCTCACGATGGCCAGCCCGAGACCGGTGCCGCCGTACTTGCGACTGGTCGACCCATCGGCCTGATGGAAGCTCTGGAACAGCCTGGATATCTGCTCGGGCGTGAGGCCGATGCCGGTGTCACGCACGGCGAAGCGCAGCAGCACGCCAGCCTCGGCGGAGCTGTCGAGCAGGCTCACCCGGACCTCGATCTCACCGGCGTCGGTGAACTTCACGGCGTTGTTGCAGTAGTTCAGCAGCATCTGGCCCAGGCGCAACGAGTCGCCCACGAGGCGGTCAGGCACGTCGGCATCGACGTGAAAGATCAGGTCCAGTCCCTTGGCTGCTGCGCGGTGCCCGATCACCGTGGACACACTGCCGAGAACCTCGCTCAGCTGGAATTCGGTGCGCTCGATGTCGAGCTTGTTGGCCTCGATCTTGGACAGGTCGAGGATGTCGTTGATGAGTTCGAGCAGTTGCTGGCTGGCGTGCTGGATCTTCGTCAGGTAGTCGCGCAGCCGACCATCGGACGCGTGCTTCATCGCCAGGTGGCCCAGGCCGATGACGGCGTTGAGCGGCGTGCGGATTTCGTGGCTCATGTTGGCCAGAAAGTCCGACTTCATGCGGGTGGAGTTTTCAGCCACGGCCTTGGCTTCGCGCAGCTCGGCGTCTTGCTCGATCAAACGCGCATTGGCCTGCGACAGCGCGGCCGTGCGCTCCTCGACACGCGATTCGAGGTGGGTGTTGAGCGTCTGAATCTCCTGGTCAGCGCGAATCCGCTCGGTCACGTCGCGCAAGATGGCGGTGTAGTAGCGCTGGCCGTCGATCGTCAGGTGCGAGATGGAGGCCTCGACAGGAAATTCACGACCATCGCGCCGCACGGCGTAGACCACGGCGCTGCGGCTCATCGCACGCGAGGACTCGCCGAACTCCCCGAAGCGGCGCACCTGGGTCGCATGGCCCTCCCGAAACCGATAGGGCAGAAAGGAATCAAGAGGCTGTCCGAGCGCTTGCTCGACCGGCACGCCAAACATGCGCGCTGCGGCCGGATTGAAGCGCACCACGCGTTGCTCGCCATCCACGGTGATGATGCCGTCCATGGCGCCGTCGATCAGACCCTCGACACGCTCGTTGCTGTTGCGCAGCTGTGCCTGACCGTCGGCCAGCCGCTGGACCATGCGGTTGAAGCTGCTGGCCAGTTCGCGCAGTTCGATCGGGCCGCGTTCAATGACCGGCTCGCCGGCCTCTTCGGCACTGCTGATGCGCCCGACCATGTCGTTGAACGCAGCCAGCGGACGGGTGACGGACACACGCAGCATCCACAGCACGCTGAGCACGATCAGTGCGGCGATCGCCAGCTGAAAGCCCAGACGGTTGAGGGCTTGCTGCTGGACCATGGCGTAGTCGAACGCCAGGTCGAATGACAGCAACACCACGCCGCCTTGTTCGGTGCGCAACCGCCCGTCGACCGCGTCCAGAAAAAACGGCAGCATGACCGACAGTTCGCGCCGGTCGGCGCTGAGCTGCATGTCCAGCAAACGCCCATGCGACACCGCGTCGAACCGCTGGCGTGTGAAACCGGGCACCACCGCATCGGCGGGCTTGCCCTGCCACACCAGCTTCTGGCCGACGGCCACGAGGCCATCGGGCATCACCACCGCGACCGTAGCGGTGCGCAGGTCGGTCGACACGGCGCTCACTCCGGCCGAGACACGTGCCGGGTGATCCTGCAGGTTTTCCTGTGCCGCCAGGGCCAACATCTCGGACTGGCGCGCGATGCTGGCTCTCGCGCCTTCGAGCACCGCCTCGCGGCCGCTGATCAGTGCGTCGGCATAGGACAGCCCCAGCAGCAACAGCAGCAGTACCGTCACGCCCAGGGTGAGCGCCACGCGAACCGAGTAGGCGGGCTTCACACCCCGTCTCCGATGGGCAGAAAGCGCGCATCAACCAGCGCGTCGACCAGCGCCGTCTTGGGGAGCTTGCGGCTGAGCAGGTCGCTGGCCAGCATCACCTCTTGGAGCGCCTGCGCCGCCACCACGATCTGGCCGTCAGGCTCGAGCATGGAACGGATCTCGGGCAGCGTGGGGATCTTCAAGCCGGCAAAGGCCTGCTCCACCTGAGAGGCCTGCAGCTGCAGCCGTGAGGACATCTTCTCCGCCACACCAGCGGGCTCGGTGAGATGGAGGCGGCGCGCCTTGACGATGCCGGCAACCAGTTCGCGGATCGCCGGACCGTACGAATCGATCGATGCGGTGCGCACGGCCAGCACGTCGATGATGCGGTCGGGGATCTGGCGCGAATCGAACAAGCGAAAGCCCCCCTCGCGTTCGATCTGCGAGGCCCAGGGTTCGGCGGTCACGACCACGTCGGCCTCGTCGCGCTTGAACACACCCCCCGACAACGCCAGTGTCGACGGCACCTTGCGAATCTGATCCACGGACAACCGGGCCGCGCGCAGCAGCCCGTCGAGCAGCAAGGCCCCCGTGGCGCCTTCTTCCAGGGCCACGCGCTTGCCGGCCAGTTCGGCCAGCGTCATGGGGTGGCGCGCGTAGACCGCGTCCGAACCCGCAGACACGTCGAGCACCAGCACCACGCTCAGGCCGATGCCCGCAGCACGTGCGGTGATCACCTCGTCGAGCGTGAGTTGCGCCGCCTCGATCTGACCGGCCGCCAGTGCGCTCAGGGCATTGGTCGTGGCGGCGTACTCCACCAGACGCACGTGTTCAGCGTCGATGAAGCCAAGTTCACGGGCCAGGAATGCGTACTCGTAGGTGGGAAAGACGATGCTGCCCACGCGCAGTGCCGGGACCGGATCGGAACAGCCTGACAGCGCCATGCCAGCAGCCGAGCCCAACAACAACTGCAGGCACTGGCGACGTCGCAGGCCGCGGCCGGCCCAGGGGTTGTGCATACGCGTGACGGCTCGAATCAAAAGCGGCGCAAGGGCTGAAGGGGGTCACCGCCGGACGGGACCATTCGGCTGACGACAGTGTCGGCGCAACGGGCGATCGGCATCGCCGGGACTGGCCCGCATTTCACGGTCTTTTCGCTGCAACCCCAGCCACCTTGCCGCTGCGCGGTTGCGCTGCACGCGCCATCAGCGCCTCAAGGTAGCGCTCGAACAGCGCGCGTGGCTCCTGATGAAACATGCGGATGCGCCCGGTGTGGCTCAGCAGCAGCAGGCCCACGATGTGGGCGAACAGCGCAGCCACCTCGCAGCGTGCTTCGGCATCGCCCCAGCCCAGCGCCACCAGCCCCGCTTGAACCGGCGCCAGCGCATCGTGCAAACGGGCATTGAGTTGCTGGTTCAACGCCGGCGTGAGGCCACGCGGCTGCATGCCGTGGAACAGGTAGAAGCCCAGATCGAGGTCGCGCGGGCTGTCGCGATAGAAGTCGAAGAAGGCGGTGGCCTGCGCGCGCACCGCGGCTTGCAGCGCCAGCCGCCGCGCCGCTGCGCTGCGAGACAGCACCGGCGCGGGCTCGGCCGCGCTCACCCGCTCGTTGAGCCGCTCGAGCGATTCGCCCAGCAGTGCGCCGTAGACCTCTTCCTTGCTCGCGAAGTAGCTGTAGATCGCCCCCGGCGTGTAGCCGGCGCGCTTGGCGATCTCGCGCAGGCTGGCGCCCTCAAGGCCCAGTTCGATGAACGCAGAGCGCGCCGCCTCGAGCACCAGCGAGCGGCGCACCTCGGTGACCGCCTGCTTGCGCGCACGGCGGGCGTGGCTGTGGGCATCGACGTGCGTGCTGTCGGGTTCGACCACGGCAGGCGGGCGTGCCCCGGATGATTTGCGCATCGGCAAATTGTACGTTTGGTCAATTCATTGAACAGTGTTCAAATTACCGCAAGTCCAACCGATCGAGCCTCCGATGAACACCGTCCCGAACGCACCCGTCGCCCCGCTGTCCACCGCGCATCTGATGACCAGCGCCGACTACCGCGAGTCGCTGCGCCGGCTCAAGCCCGTGGTGTATGTCGATGGCCAGCTGATTGATTCGGTGGCCGACGCGCCGTCGCTGCAGCCGGGCATCAACGCGCTGGGCGTGACCTACGACTTCGCCCACGACGCGGCCATGGCGCCGCTGATGACGGCCACGCAAAGCAGCAGCGGCAAGACGGTCAACCGCATGCTGCACATCAACGAGTCGGCTGGTGACCTGCTCAACAAGCTCGAGGCGGTGCGCCTGCTGTGCCAGGAGACCGGCTGCGCGCAGCGCTACCTGGCGCACGACGCGCTCAACGCGCTGGGCCAGGTCAGCGCGCGCATCGACGACGCGCGCGGCAGCACCGAGCACCGCGCTCGCTTTGCGGCCTATTTGCAGCATGTGCAAGACGCCGACTTGTCGATCGGCATCGCCATGACCGACGCCAAGGGCGACCGCTCGCGCCGCCCGCACCAGCAGGCCAACCCCGACACCTATGTGCACGTGGTCGAGCGCAACGCGCACGGCATCGTGATCTCGGGCACCAAGGCGATCGTCACCGGCGCGCCGTACATGCATGAATTTCTGGTGATGCCGTGCCGTTCCATGCTTGAGGCCGATGCCGACTTCGCGGTGTGCTGCGCGGTGCCGGTGGACGCTGCGGGCATCACCATCGTGGCGCGCCCTGCCGGGCGGCCCGGTGAGAAGGTCGAGCATGGCGCGCCGCTGTTTTCGCGGCGCTACGGGCAGTCGACCGGCGTGGTCATCTTCGACCGCGTGTTCGTGCCGTGGGAGCGTGTGTTCTACGCCGGCGAGTGGGAACACTCCGGCGCGCTGACCTACAACTACGCCACGCACCACCGCCACAGCTGCATTGGCGCGCGCGCCGGCTTTGGCGACTTGCTGATCGGCGCGGGCGCTCTCATGTGCGAAGCCAACGGCTTTGATCCCGGCGAAACCGCCAGCCTGCGCGAGCCCATGGTCGAGCTGATCAAGATCACCGAAGGCTTTTTTGCCTGCGGCGTGGCCGCCAGCGTCTATGGCACACGCGACGAGTTCAGTGGCAGCTTCATGCCCGAGCCCGTGTTTTCCAACATCGGCAAGCTGCTGCTGGCCACGCAGATCTACGAGATGCACCGTCTGGCGCACGAAGTCTCTGGCGGCCTGATCGTGGCGCTGCCCGGACCCGACGAGGACCACAACCCGGCCACGGCGGCCACGCTGGCCGAGGTGCTGCGCGCCAACCCGGCCGTGCCCTACGACAAGCGCATCGAGGTGGCGCGCTTCGTCGAAGACCTGACCGCGTCGTACCAGGGCGGCTGGTACTCGGTGATCAGCCTGCACGGCGGCGGCTCGCCGGCGGCCATGAAGCAGGAGATCTGGCGCAACTACCCGGTGGGCAACAAGGTCGACCTGGTCGAGCGGCTGCTCGATCGCGGCGTGCTCACGCAGGAATCGGGCGAGCCACGCGCCATCACGAAAAACCGCCAGCCCGGTCGCTGCTGCGACACCGGCTGCACGCAGCCCGGCCAGCCGGTGATGGTGGCGTTGCCCACAGCAGGGTCCAGATCAGGAAACGTCCGGGATCATGTGTAGGAATATCCCTACAACTTGTTAGGAACTCAGGATGTCGGGCCGCTAACCGGCGAGAATGGTTCTCAGTCTCAATCCACCACACCGGTCTGGTGTTGCAATGAATGGCTGACCCTCTCGAATCCGACCCGCTCGGGCCAGCCCAAGCGCCCGGTGCGCCAATGGCCTGGGCCGATGCGAACTGCCTTTTGGCCCTCATCAATTCGGCCGAAGATGCCATCGTCGGCAAGGACATTGGTGGCGCCATCATGAGCTGGAACCCTGCCGCACAGGTGCTGTTCGGCTATTCGGCCGCCGAGGCCATCGGGCAGCCCATCGAGATGTTGCTGCCAGCCGACCGTCTGCAGGAAGAGGCCAACATCCTGGCGCGCTTGCACCGCGGCGAGCGCGTCCAGCACTTCGAGACCGTTCGTCGATGCAAGGACGGGCGGCTGGTCGATGTGTCGGTATCGGTTTCGCCGGTGCGGGACGCGAGCGGTCGCATCATCGGTGCGTCAAAGGTTGCGCGCGACATCACCGAACTGGTGGCCACCCGGCTGCGTGAAGCGCGACTGCGCAGCGTCCTGACCGCGCTGGTGCGCGTCAAGCGTGCCGTGGCCCACATCGAAGGCAGCCAGGCGCTGCTCGACGAGTTTTGCTCGATCTGTGTGGAATACGGGCGCGCGGACGCCGCCTACGTCTTGCTGCGCGACGGCGATGGGCTGCGCTTTGCCGCATCCAGCGGTCTCGCACCGCCCATCGAAGCGCTGGTGCGGGAGCAGGGTTCGGCCGAACCCCTGATCGCCCGGGCGATGACACAGGGCGGTCCGGTGGTGCTGAACGACGCGACTGCGGCGCAGGCATGCCCTGCCTTGACGTTTGGCGCGAAATCCTGGGCTGCCTTGCCTCTGGAGCAAGCGAACGAGACCGTCGGGGTGCTGGTGTTGCACTCGGCGCGCGGCGATTTCTTCAACGAACAGACGCTTGAAGCCCTCACCGAGACCGCGGCCGAATTGGCGTTCGGGCTCGAGCAACGGCACCGGGACCGTCAGTTCAGGGGCATCGTCGAAGCCGCCATGGACGCCATCGTGGTGACCGACGCCGAGCATCGCATCTCGCTGTTCAACCCGGCGGCCGAGCACATGTTCCAGTGGCCTGCCAGCGAGGCTCTGGGCCAACCCATCGAGCGGCTGATCCCAGAGCGCTTTGGTGCAGCGCACGCCCGTCACATGACATCGTTTGCGACGACGGACTCGCTGTCGCGCCGCATGAGCCCCGCCCGAGCGATTTCGGCGCGGCGCATCGACGGCCACGAATTCCCCATTGAAGCCACCGTGTCACGTTTTGGCAGTGGGAGCGAGCTGCGCTTGATGGTGGTGATCCGTGAGGTCACCGAATTGCGCGAGGCCGAAGCGGCGCGACGCGCGCAGGCCGCGGCCGAAGCGGCCAACCATGCCAAGGGCGAATTCATCTCGCGCATGAGCCACGAACTGCGCACACCGCTCAATGCGGTGATCGGGTTCTCCAGGCTGCTGCTCGACGATCCGCACCATCGGGTCTCGGCGACGCAGCACACGCAGGTCGGCCACATCAACAACGCCGGCCAGCACCTGCTCGCGCTGGTTGACGACATGCTCGATCTGGTGGGCATCGAATCGGGCCGCTGCCGCGTCGAGCAGATGGTGGTGCCGCTGGCCACCGTCTTGCAGCAAGCGATCCTTCTGGTGGCGCCGATCGCCGAGCGCGCCGGCGTCAGGCTGCTCAGTCCACCGGCCCATCAAGCGCTGCCCGCGGTGCTGGCCGACGCCAACCGGCTGCGGCAGGTGCTGACCAATCTGATGTCCAACGCCATCAAGTACAACAAGCCCGGCGGCTCGGTGACGCTCCAGGTGAGCACCCTCGGCGCTGAGGTCCAGGTCTGTGTGGTGGACACCGGCATCGGCATGACGCCGCAGCAACAAGCCGAACTCTTTCAGCCGTTCAACCGCCTCGGCCGCGAGCACTCGGGCATCGAGGGCACCGGCATCGGACTGGTGGTGACACGCCAGTTGATTGAGCTCATGCAAGGCCGCTTGACGGTGGACAGCGAGCCCGGCCAGGGTACACGCGCCTGTCTGGTCTTGCCGCTGGCAGCGGGAGTGGTCGCCGCGCCTGCACCGGCGCCGGGGCCGGACACCGAACAACGGCTCGAAGCCGCCGACCCGTGCGGCGTGGTGCTGTCGGTCGAAGACAGTCCGATCAACCAGATCCTGCTCGAGCAAATGTTCGAGATGTGGCCGCGCGTGACGCTGCTGCAAGCAGAGGACGGTGCCTCCGGCCTGGCCATGGCGCAAGCCGGACAACCTGACCTGATCCTGCTTGACATGCACCTGCCGGACATGGGCGGCATGGATTTCCTGAGGCACCTGCGCGCGGATCCGAACACGCAGGCGTTACGCGTGGTGGTGCTGTCGGCCAGTGCAATGCCACAGGACGTGGCCGATGTGAAGCGCGCGGGCGTCGTGGATTACCTGACCAAACCACTGGACAGGCCGACCTTTCTCAAGCGGGTGCTGGCCTTGCTGTCGCGGCAGCCGCAGTGAGCTCAGTGATGGAGCTTGTGGGTCGAGAAGAAGTTGCCCTGCATGACACCGCTGGCGTCGCACTCCACGCAAGGCTCGACGCCTGATCGAGGCTTGCCCCGGCGGTCCCAGCCAAAGAACCGCGCCACCTCGTCGCTGCGCTGCAGGGTGTCGGTCTCGCCCAATGCCATCAGCTCGCGGGTGAACGGGGCTTCGAACAGCAGATAACTGGCCAGCGCCGCGCCGCGTGCCTGCACGCCCTGCCCCGACACCCCGACACCGCGCAACAGCGCGCGTATGGCCGCAGGCAGGCTTTGCAGGTGGCGCGAGGCGATGTCGTCGAGCCGCTGGCTGGGTGCGATGACCAGCACGTCGATCGGGCGCAATTCGCTGTGCCCGCGGATCTCCGGCGGCAGCAGTGACAAGGTCTTGTTGATACGTTGAAGGCGTTCAATATCGACCGCCAGCGCATCGAGAAAGATGCTCGACAGCGCGTGTCCGGCGATTTGCGCCAGGTTGGGGTATTCGGCCGAACCAGCGCGCGTTTCGCTGGGAACCAGCGGCTCGTGCAGCCGCCCGGCGCCGACCACCAGGATGCGCTCGGCACCGAGGTGCACGGCGGGCGAAATCGGCGCGGACTGACGCATCGACCCGTCGCCGAAGAACTCGCTATGGCCGGGCGACCCGAGCGCCACCGCCGGGAACACGAACGGGATCGCCGAGGATGCCATCAGGTGCTCGATGGTGATGGTCTGGCGCATGGCGATGCGCTGCGAGCGGTTCCAGGGCTGCACGCCGGCCTGATCGTCGTAGAAGGTCACGTGCAGCCCGGACCCGTATCCCGATGCCGAGACCGCCAACGCCTTCAGGTGGCCCTGGGCCATCATGTCTTTCAGCCGCTCCACGGGCACCAGCCGCGTCAGCAGTTCGCGCAGCGGGCTGTTGTCGAGAAATGACCGCGGACGGGCCCGTCGCCACTTGGCCAGCACCCAGCCGATCGACAGCATGGTGAGCCAGCGGGCACCAGTTTGCACGACGCCAAACGAATCGGCGCGGTAGACCTGATCGACGCTGAAGTCGGACCAGGTGTCGACCAGGGTGGCCAAGGCCTCGTCGAAGTTGTCGGCCCGGCAGGCCAGCGTCGCCGCGTTGATGGCGCCGGCCGAGGTGCCAGCGATCACGTCGAAGGGGTTGCCGGTCGGGCCGTTGCAATTGCGGCGGATGCGCGCAACCGCCTTGAGCACGCCGACCTGGTAGGCCGCGCGAGCCCCGCCGCCAGTCAAGATCAGTCCGGTGACGGGAGGAGCGTCCATGGGCATCAGTCTGTCACCCGGGGCGCTGGCAAATCAGGAGATCAGCCGGATGATCCGCGGCCATTCCCGGGACGTGTGAGGAATGACGAATCATCCCTCAAGACCCTGGCCACACGCGATCGGGTTCCCCCGTGGCTGCGCCGGGGTTTCGCGCCGATCAGAACTCCATGTCGAACTCTTCCATGTCGTCTTTTTCGAGGCGTGCCGCGGCAACCCAGGCCTGCATCTCGGGCATGGCCATGATGCTCTGGCAGTAGAGGGCGCTGGTCCGGTCGAGCTTGACGTGATACGTGAGAAATCGCGTGGCCACCGGCGCGTACATCGCGTCGGCGATGCAAGGCTTGGCACCGAACAGGAACGGGCCACCGTAGCGGCCGATGCAGTCTTGCCAGATGGCGACGATGCGCTCGATGTCGCCGAGGGCACGCGCCCAGACCTTGTGGCCGGGAAAGTCACCCTTGAGGTTCATCGGCAGGGCCGAACGCAAGCTGCTGAAGCCCGAATGCATCTCGCCGCAGATGGCGCGGCAGTGCGCTCGGGCCGCAGGATCGGCGGGCAGCAGGCCGGCGTCCGGCTTGATCTCGTTGAGGTACTCGCCGATGGCCAGGGTGTCCCACACCTTGATGTCGCCATGCGTCAAACAAGGCACCAGAATCGAGGGGGACAGCAGCAGGATTTCCTTGCGGGCGCTGGCGTCGTCAATCGACACCATCACCTCGTCGAAAGTCAGGCGGGCGAGCTTGGCCATGAGCCAACCGCGCAACGACCACGACGAATAGGTCTTGCTGCTCAGTGTGATGCTGGCTTCGGCGCGCGCCTTGACCGGCCTCGGTGCCGCGCGCTTGGCGGACGGCGCAGTGCTGCTGCGCGGGCGGGTCTTGAGGGCAGTGGCCATGGATGTGTCTCCGACGCTTTTCAATGGTGGAAGGGATCGCAAGCGCTGTGCCAATGCGGGTTGACCAGTAGGCGCCGAAGCGCTGGCGCAGGAGTTGCAAGAGAGAGCGTATGCCTAAATCCTGGGGACAGTGGATGATGTACGAGGCCTATCAGGCGCAAGCCGATCTGCTGTGGCCGGTGCGCAACCTCACCAAGGCGCTCCTGCCCGCGCTGAAAGACGAGAGTCACGCCTGGAGCCACTGGGAACCCACGCGCAAGCTGGCCGCGGCCTGGGAGGTGTTCGGCCTGAGCGAGATCACTCATCAACGGCGCCCCTTCGGCATCGACCAAGTCACCGTGACCGGCGCCGCTGAGCCGGTGACCATCACCGAAGTCGCCGCGCACACCACGCCATTTGCCACGCTGCTGCACTTCAAGAAGGCAGGCGCTGCACGCAAGACCAACCCCAAGGTTCTGATCGTGGCCCCCATGTCGGGGCATTTCGCAACCCTGCTGCGCGAAACCGTGCGCACCATGTTGGCCGACCACGATGTGTACATCACCGACTGGCACAACGCGCGCGACGTGCCGCTGTCGGCAGGCCGCTTCGGGCTCGACGAATACACCGAGCACATCATGGATTTCCTGGCGGTGATGGGCCCGGGCTCGCACCTGATGGCGATTTGCCAGCCGTGCGTGTCGGCGTTGGCCGCCACCGCGCTGATGTCCGAAGACCGTCACCCGGCCACGCCGGCCAGCCTGACGTTGATGGCCGGCCCCATCGATTGCCGCATCAGCCCGACATCGGTCAACCAGCTGGCTGTGACCAAGCCCATCGAATGGTTCGAATCGAACCTGATCGGGCGTGTGCCGTGGCGCTATCCCGGTGCGGCACGCCGCGTCTATCCGGGCTTCGTCCAGCTGGCCGCATTCATGAGCATGAACAAGGACCGGCACGTCAACTCCTTCAAGGAGATGTACCAACTGCTGCAGGCCCACGAACCCGAAGGCCTCGAAAAGGTCGAATTCACACGCACGTTTTATGAAGAGTATTTCGCCGTCGCCGATCTGCCGGCAGAGTTCTATCTTGAGACGGTGAAGTCGGTGTTTCAGGAGTACGACTTGCCCAAGGGCACGCTGAAATTCCGTGATCGTGTGGTCAAGCCGGCTGCCATCCGGCGCACCGCGCTGCTCACCGTGGAAGGCGAGCGCGACGATATCTGCTCGGTAGGCCAGACGCTGGCAGCGCACGACCTTTGCAGCGGTCTGCGCGACTACCTCAAGACCCACTACGTGCAAGCTGGCGTGGGCCACTACGGCGTGTTCAGCGGACGTCGCTGGAACCAGCACATCTACCCCGTGGTGCGCGAATCCATCCACACGGCGCAGGCCTCGATCTGAGCGGGTGCTGCGGCGCCTGAGGTGCGCCGCAGCGTGCAGTCTCCTCAGCGTGGCTGAGCCGCTGCGATGCGCGGCGTGGCTACCGACACATCGCCGCATTGCGCGCGGTGGCGCAAGGCGTGGTCCATCAGCACCAACGCGAGCATGGCCTCGGCGATGGGCGTGGCACGGATGCCCACACATGGGTCGTGGCGGCCGAAGGTTTCCACAGTGGCTGGCTGACCGTCGAGATCGATGGACGGGCGCGGGCTGCGTATCGAGCTGGTGGGCTTGATGGCAATGGCCACGGTGATGTCCTGACCTGTGGAAATGCCACCGAGCACACCGCCGGCGTTGTTGCCGGCAAACCCGTCGGGTGCGAGCGCGTCGCCGTGGGTGGTGCCGCGCTGGGCCGTGCTGGCAAAGCCGGCGCCGATTTCCACGCCCTTGACCGCATTGATGCCCATCATCGCGTGCGCGATGTCGGCATCGAGCTTGTCGAACAACGGCTCGCCCCAGCCCACCGGCACGCCGCGCGCGGCCACCTCGATGCGCGCACCGCACGAATCGCCGGCCTTGCGCAAATCGTCCATGTAGGCCTCGAGGCGCGCGATGTCGCTGACGTTGGCCGCGAAGAACGGGTTGTTCGGAATGTGGTCAAGCGACTCGAACGGAATCGCAATCTCGCCAAGGTGCGACATGTGTCCCACGAAGCTGATGCCGTGATGCTCGCGCAGCCACTTCCTGGCCACCGCCGCTGCGCCGACCATGGGTGCGGTCATGCGCGCCGATGAGCGTCCGCCGCCGCGCGGATCGCGCAGCCCGTACTTGTGCCAGTAGGTGTAGTCGGCGTGACCAGGCCGGAAGGTCTGGGCGATGTTGCCGTAATCCTTGCTGCGCTGGTCGGTATTGCGAATCAGCAGGCAGATCGGCGTGCCGGTGGTCCGACCCTCGTACACACCCGACAGGATCTCGACCGTGTCGGGCTCGTTGCGCTGGGTGACGTGACGGCTGGTGCCCGGTCGGCGACGGTCCAGTTCGGGCTGGATGTCAGCCTCGCTCAGCAGCATCCCGGGCGGGCAACCATCGATCACGCAACCGATGGCCGGGCCGTGCGATTCGCCGAAATTGGTGACGCAAAACAGATGACCGAGGGTGCTGCCGGACATGGCTGTGGGCTTTCAGGAAACGAACGGATCAGAACGGGGCGTGGGCAGCCGCGCTTTGAGTGCGAAGCTGCGACGAACCTCAACGGCTCAGGAGGCGGGAGCTTCCTTGGCGGCAGCCGCTTCGCCTTGCGGCTGGTTGGCAGGCCAGTCTCGGATGTAGGCCTTGAGCATGCGATTTTCGAAGTCCTGTGCATCGACCACGGCCTTGGCGACGTCGTAAAACGAGATCACGCCCATCAGCGTGCGCTGGCTCATGATGGGCAGATAGCGCGCGTGGTGCACGAGCATCATGCGACGCACCTCGTCGATGGCGGTGTCGGGCGTGCACGTCAGAGGATGATCGTCCATGACGGCACGAACGCTCATCTCGCCCACGCTGCCACCATTGCGCACCACGGCCTGAATGACCTCGCGAAATGACAGCACGCCGACCAGATCGCCATGCTCCATCACCACCAGCGAGCCGATGTCCTTCTCGGCCATGGTGTGCAAGGCCTCCGACAGCAAGGTGTCGGGCTTGACGGTGTAGAGCGTTCCGCCCTTGGCGGCCAGGATCTGGGTGACATTCATGGGGGATCTCCTCATGCGAACTGGGTAACGGAGCAATATAGACGCAAAGGCCTGCCTCGACGCTGAGCTGGGCCTCGGCGTATCGGCTTTGCCACGCCTTCGGCACATCAAAGCAGCATATTCATCGAACGATCAGGTCGCGCACCGTCATGAGGTCAAAGTGGGCCCGGCGCCAGAACGCGGCGAGCAAGGGCGAAGGATTGAGCAGGCAGGCGGCCAGCAGTGGTTGCGCCGGGGTCTGCTGCGGATCGCACAGCAGCACGTGGCGTGCAGCACCGGACTCCTCAAGCCGCCCCACCCAGTCGAGCGCCACCAGCGCATCGATGGCGGGTTCGACGTGCAGTGGATCGGTGTGGAGCGCGTCGGCCAGCTGATGGGAGTCAAGCCCGCGTTCGGGTGTGCCGCGAGCGGCGTCCAGCGCACGCAGGACCTCGACCGTCAATTCGAATCGATGGCCCGGCAAGTGGCCACGGGGCATGAGGCGCAAGCGTAACGTGGGTGCATAGGCCGCGATCACCGCACCGAGCAAGACGATGACCCAGCCCAGATAGAGCCAGACCAGAAAGATGGGCACCGTGGCGAAGGCTCCATAAATGGTCGAGTAGGTCGGCACCTGATGCAAGTACCAGCCGAGCAACCGCTTGGCCAGATCGAACCCCAGCGCCACGAAGAAACCGCCGGCCAGCGCATGTGCCCAACGCACATGGGTGTTGGGCACATGACGGAACAACGCGGCCATCCCCAGCCACTGCAGCGTGAACTCCACCGCCAGCAGCAGCACGCTCACCCCGCCGGGCACCGCGCTGACGAAGCCGCGTGAGGCGGAAATCAGGTACGACGTGATGCTCATGCTCACACCCAGCAGCAGTGGCCCTAGAGTCGCGGCAGCCCAGTAGACCAGCACGCGCTGCGCGATGGGCCGGGCTGTGCGCACGCGCCAGATGGCGTTGAGCGTGCGGTCGATGGTGAGCATCAACGTCAGCGCGGTGCCCACCAGCACGATCAGGCCGACTGCACCGAGCTGCTTGGCCTTGCCCGAAAACTGCGTGAGCGATGCCAGCACAGGCTTGGCGATCCCAGGGGGCACCAGCGCTTGCATGAGGTACTTCTCGAGGTCGTCCTGGAACGTCGCGAACATCGGAAATGCGGAGAAGATGGCCAGCATCACGGTGAACAGCGGCACCACCGAGATCAGTGTGGTGAAAGTCAGGCTGCCGGCGGTGAGGCCGAGATGGTCCTCTCGAAAGCGCTGCCTCAGCGTGCGTGCAGTGTCGATCCAGGGCCAGGTTCGAAGCACGACCAGGGCCTCTGCGAGGCGCCCGCGCCATGCCTCGAGTCGGGAACCGCTGATACGGGGGGGTGCATCCATCGCTGGCTATGATGCCAGCGATGAACCTCCCTTCTCAGCCCCACACGTCCACGGCGGACACAGCGTCTGCGTCGCCCGACGACTTGCTCACCCCCCCCTCCCCGCCCATGGTGACCTGGACGCGCGCTGTCGCAGTCGGCAGCCTGCTCGGGCTGATTGTTCTGGGGCTGGCCTGGGAACTGGTGCTGGCCCCCACAGGCAACCGCACGCTGGTGCTCAAGGTGCTGCCACTGGCCGTTCCGCTGATCGGTCTGCTGAAAAACCGCATGTACACCTACCGCTGGGTGAGCCTCATGGTCTGGCTCTATTTCATCGAAGGCGTGATCCGTGCGAGCGGCGACCGAGGCCTGAGCGCTGTGCTGGCCGGTGTGGAGATCGCTCTGTGCGTGAGCCTGTTTGCCGCCTGTGCGGTGCATGTGCGATGGCGACTTTACAAAGCCCACGCCGTCGCCACGTCAGCCTGACAGGGCTATACTGAAGCGGGCCCTTCATCGCGGCAGGCAAAGGCAAAGCAGCGACTTCGATGCCTTCCTCGCGCAGCGACAGGGCTTCGACGGGCGTGGCCTGACCGCGGATCGGTCGCTCCCGGATTTCGCCGTAGTGCATGCGGCGTGCCTCCTCGGCAAAGTGTGGCCCGACGTCATCGGTGTGCTTGATCACATGCTGCACGGCCTGGATCCACGCCGCCTGCAGGTCGTGCTGATCAACTTGGGGCGGGCTGGCGGCCTGGCTGTCGGAGGGCATGCCCGGGCCGCTGCCGACCAGGCCGCTCGGTTCATGGCTGGATGAGCCCTGAGCAGCACGGGCGGAGTCGCGAGCACCGGTTGTCGAGCGCGAAGCCGACGAGATCACATGTGGCGCCGATGGCAGGCGCTGCACTTGCGTGTCACCACACAACGGGCAAGCAATCAGTTTTTTCTCGACCTGCGCCAGGTAATCGGCCTCGGATCCGAACCAACCTTCAAAGCGGTGCTGTGCCGCGCAGCACAGGTTCAAGACCTTCATGGCGGATCAAGCTCCCGCCGGAAGCAGCGGCTCAGGAGTGGTCCAGATCACGCTCCAGCGGCCTTCGCGCCAATGGCGCAGCCACAGCAAGCCGACCAGGGTCTTGACGTCGGTGAGCGACCCGTCATGGGCAGCGCCTTCCAGCGACTCCAGCGTGGCCACGTCGACGTCCACAAACTCACCCACGTCAAGCGCGGTGGGGCCCGGAGTCAAGCCGCGCGCGAACCAGACCTCAATGCCCTCGGTCGAATAGGCGATGGCGTTGTGCAAGATGCCTGCACGCGCCCATTCGGCGGCACGGTAGCCGGTTTCCTCGGCGAGTTCGCGCATGGCACATTCGAGCGGGGGCTCACCGGTTTCGAGTTTGCCGGCCGGAAACTCGAGCATCACCCGAGCGACGGGATAGCGGTATTGCCGCTCGACGATCAAGCGGCCGTCGTCGAGGATGGGCACGATCATCACGGCACCCGGATGGACGATGTACTCGCGGTGGGCGGTGCTCCCGTCGGGCAATCTCACCTGATCTCGGCGCACATCGAGAAAACGCCCGCGATAGACCTGCTGAGACTCGACGAAGGTCTCGCGCAAGTGCGCATCCACCGATGAGTTGGCGTCGGGATCCAGCGGGCGGTCGTCGCGCGACCTCACCAGAACGCCCTCATGGAACCATGATCAAGTGGTGAGCGCCTTGCCGATCGCGTTCACGCACATCGCCATCAGACCGCCCGGAAACAGGCCGAACGCCAGCACGGCAGCCCCGTTCAGGGACAGCAGCGTCTTGACCTCACTGGAAGCAACGATCGGCGCCGTGTCGGCGGGCTCGTCGAAGTACATGACCTTGACCAGACGCAGGTAATAAAACGCACCGATCAAGGAGAAAACAACGGCAGCCACAGCCAGCACGATGTAGCCCGTCACATTGGTCACCACGATGGCCTGCAAAACACTGAACTTGGCATAAAAGCCAACGGTCGGTGGCAAACCGGCCAGTGAAAACATCAGGATGGCCATCACGCCCGCATACCAGGGGCTGCGACGCGACAAGCCCTTGAGGTCATCGATGTTCTCAGCCTCGAAGCCCTGGCGAGACAGCAGCATGATGACGCCGAAGGTGCCCAGCGTGGTGAGGACGTAGGTGATGATGTAGAACATCGCAGAGCTGTAACCGTTGGCGGCCGACAGCGTGTTGACACCGATCACTGTGGGCGTCAGACCCAGCAGCATGAAGCCCATGTTGGCGATGGTGGAGTAAGCCAACATGCGCTTGAGGTTGCTTTGCGCGATCGCCGAGAGGTTGCCGATCGCCATCGATCCGATGGCCAGCACGACCAGCATCTGCTGCCACTGCTCGGCCACACCCGACATGCCTTCGACGAGCAAGCGAATCGTGATCGCAAAGGCCGCCAACTTGGGTGCGCCGCCAATCAGCAACGTGATCGCGGTCGGAGCGCCCTGGTACACGTCAGGCACCCACATGTGGAAGGGCACAGCGCCAAGCTTGAATGCCAAGCCTGCCACGATGAAAACGAGACCGAACACCAGTACGGCCTTGTTGATTTGCCCCGTGCCGATGGCCTTGAAAACCTCACCGATCTCGAGTGACCCGGTGGCGCCGTACATCATCGACATGCCGTAGAGCAGGAAGCCGCTGGCGAGCGCGCCAAGCACGAAATACTTCATGGCCGCCTCGGTGGCATTGAGGCTGTCACGACGCATGGCCGTCAGTGCATAAAGCGACAGGCTCATCAGTTCGAGACCGAGATAAACCACCAGGAAGTTGTTGGCCGAGACCATCACGCAAATGCCCAGCAGCGAGAACATGCTCAGGGTGAATAACTCACCCTTGAGAAGTTCGCGACTTTCCGCATACGGCCTCGCATAAGCCAGAGTGATCATGACGGCCACGCTGGCAAAGAAGGCCAGCAGGTTGCCCATGGGATCGGCCACCACCATGCGCTGCATGGCGTACACCGACAGCCCATCGTCATACTGCGACAGATACAGCAAGGCCACCACCGCCAGCGAGCCCTGCGTGAGCCAATACGTGAGGCGACGCTTGGGGTCGGTGGCCCACAGGTCAACCAAAGCCACGACGCACGCAGCCAGAAGCAGGAATATCTCGGGGTAGACAGCGGGCCAGTTCATCTCGTTCATGGGGTGGGCTCCGAGCACGCAGCAACCATCGGGTGTCGGGCGATCATCAGTTGAGCTTCGACACGGCCACGTGCTTCAGCAGTTCGGTCACCGACACATGCATCACGTCGGTGAACGGTTTGGGGTACAGGCCCATGCACAGCACGGCAACAGCCAGCACGGTCATGATGAGCACCTCTCGGGCATTCAGATCGGTCAACTCGGCAACGTGGTGGTTGCCCACAGGACCGAAGTAGACGCGCTTGACCATCCACAGGGTATACGCGGCACCGAACACCAGCGCTGTGGCCGCGAGCGCACCCAGCCAAAAATTGACCTGAACTGCACCAAGAATCACCATCCATTCGCCGACAAAGCCGGCTGTGGCAGGCAGCCCGCAATTGGCCATACCGAAGAAGACAGCGAAGGCGGTGAACGTTGGCATGGTGTTCACCACACCACCGTAGCTCGCGATCTCGCGGGAATGCACCCGATCGTAGAGAACGCCAATGCAAAGGAACATCGCACCCGACACGAACCCGTGCGACACCATCTGAACGAGCGCGCCAGACATTCCGAGTTCGTTGAACAGGAAGAAGCCCAAAGTGGCAAAGCCCATGTGCGCGATCGACGAGTAGGCCACCAGCTTTTTCATGTCCTGCTGCACCAGCGCTACCAACCCGATGTAAATCACGGCGATCAGCGATAGCGCGATGACGAACCACGCCCATTCGTGGGTGGCATCGGGGGTGATCGGCAGCGAAAAGCGCAGAAAACCATAGCCGCCGAGCTTGAGCATGATGGCTGCCAGCACCACCGAGCCGCCGGTAGGAGCCTCGACGTGCGCATCGGGCAACCAGGTATGCACCGGCCACATCGGAACCTTGACTGCAAACGCGGCGAAGAACGCAAAGAAAAGCAGCGTTTGCGCAGACATCGGCAACGGCAGCTTCTGCCAGGTCAGCAGATCGAAACTGCCGCCCGACTTGTAGTAGAGGTACATCAGCGCGACCAGCATCAACAGCGAGCCCGCCAGCGTGTACAGGAAGAACTTGAACGCAGCGTAGACACGCTTCGGTCCTCCCCACACACCGATGATGATGTACATCGGGATCAGTGTGGCCTCGAAGAACACGTAGAACAGCAAACCATCCAGCGCACAGAAAACACCGATCATGATCCCGGAGAGGATCAGGAAGGCACCCATGTACTGGTTGACGCGTTCGGTAATGACCTCCCAGCCGGCAACCACCACGATGACTGTGATGAAGGAGGTCAGCAACACGAACCACACCGAGATGCCGTCTATGCCCAAGTGATAACGGACATTGAAGCGGTCGATCCAAGCAAGACTTTCGACAAACTGCATCTGCGCAGTGCCGACGTCGAAACCAAGGATCAACGGCAGCGTGACAACGAAGGATGCGATGGATGCGACCAGCGCAAACCAGCGGGCTGCGCCCGCCTGTTCATCACGGCCCAGCGCCAGCAGCACTGCGCCAGACAGGATCGGCAACCAAATAGCCAGACTCAACAAACCCATGTTCTTGTTCTCCGTGCCGGCTGGGCTCAGCGCCCTACCGAGCCGCCCAGATAGGGCCACAGCTGCCAGGTCATCAGTCCGATCAGACCCAAGATCATCACCAGCGCATACCAATAGAGATAGCCGGTTTGCACCAGCCTCACCACCGACGACATCGCACCGATCAGTCGGGCCGAGCCATTGACGATCGCACCATCGATGAAGGCCACGTCACCGCCCCTCCACAAACCACGACCCAGCAACCGCGCTCCTGCAGCGAGGATGTGTTCGTTGAACCAGTCCATGTAGTACTTGTTTTCAAGCACGCGCACCAGCGGTGCCAAGGCCTGGCCGATGGCGGCTGGAATCTCGGGCTTCAAACGGTAGAAAACGAAGGCAACCGCCACACCAGACGAGGCCAACCAAAACGGCAGGCTGCTCAGCCCATGCAGCGCCATCGTCAAGGCCCCGTGGAACTCCCGAGCCAGCTCTTCCATGGCCGGGTGGTGCTCGGCGTTGATGAAGATCGAGTCCTTGAAGATGCCGCCATACAGCATGGGCTCTATCGTGAAGTAGCCGATGAGCACCGACGGAATCGCCAGCAGCACCAGCGGCAGAGTCACGACCCATGGGGACTCATGCGGCTCGTGAGCGTGCGCGTGTTCGTCGGAATGGCCATGGTCGTCTGCCTTGGCATGGGCAGAGCCGTGGGCGTGGTCATCGGCCTCAGCGTGGTGATCGTGCTCTCCTGGGAAAGGCTTGTGCCTGAAGTTCTCTTTGCCGTGGAAGACGATGAAGTACATCCGGAACGAATAGAACGCGGTCACGAACACACCGACGATCACTGCAAAGTAGGCGAACCCGGATCCCCACAGGTGGCTCGCTTGAACCGCTTCGATGATGCTGTCCTTGGAATAGAAGCCGGAAAACAGTGGCGTACCGATGAGCGCCAGCGATCCCAGCAAAGACGTGACCCAAGTCACCGGCATGTACTTACGCAGCCCACCCATGTTGCGGATGTCCTGATCGTGGTGCATGCCCATGATCACCGAGCCTGCCCCGAGGAACAGGAGCGCCTTGAAAAAGGCATGGGTCATCAGGTGGAAGACCGCCACCGAATAAGCCGAGGCGCCCAGCGCCACCGTCATGTAGCCAAGTTGCGACAACGTCGAATAGGCCACGACGCGCTTGATGTCGTTTTGGATGATGCCCAGAAAGCCCATGAACAGGGCCGTGATCGCGCCAATCACCATCACGAAACTCAACGCCGTATCGGACAGTTCAAACAGCGGTGACATGCGAGTCACCATGAAGATGCCGGCCGTGACCATGGTGGCCGCATGAATCAGTGCTGAGATCGGAGTCGGACCTTCCATCGAATCCGGTAGCCAAACGTGCAGCGGGAACTGTGCGCTTTTGCCCATGGCTCCGATGAACAGGCAGATACAGATCACGGTGACCAGCATCCAGCCCGTTCCCGGCAACGTCAGCTGAGAAAGATGATCGGCCTTGGCAAATGCCTCGGCGTAATTGAGCGTCCCGGCGTAGGCCACCACCAGCCCAATGCCAAGGATGAACCCGAAGTCACCCACCCGGTTGACCAGGAATGCCTTCATGTTGGCAGCGATGGCCGACGGCTTGGTGTAATAGAAACCGATCAAGAGGTAGGAGACCAACCCCACGGCCTCCCAACCAAAGAACAGTTGCAGCATGTTGTTGCTCATCACAAGCATCAACATCGAGAAAGTGAACAGCGAGATGTAGCTGAAGAATCGCTGGTAACCATCTTCTTCGGCCATGTACCCGATGGTGTAGACGTGCACCATCAACGACACGAAGGTCACCACGCACATCATCATCGCGGTGAGCCCGTCGATGAGGAACCCGACCTCCATCTTCAAACCGCCAAGCGTCATCCATTCGTAGACCGTGGCGTTGTAACGAGCACCATCGAGCGCGACATCTTTGAGTGTGAGAGCAGACAGGACGAAGGCCACGAACACGCCGAGGATGGTGACCGTATGGGCACCTTGTCGCCCGATCAGCTTGCCGAACAGGCCCGCTGCGATGGCACCAACCAGCGGTGCCAAGGGCACTGCCAGCAGCAGGTTTTGAGAGAGTTGTGCGGACATGTTGTTCTGGCTGCGAAAGGCAGATCAGCCCTTGAGGCTATCGAGTTCGTCAACGTTGATGGTGGCGCGGTTGCGGAACAGCACCACCAGAATCGCCAATCCGATGGCAGATTCGGCGGCCGCTACGGTGAGGATGAAGAAGACAAACACTTGGCCCGCCATGTCACCGAGGTAATGCGAGAACGCGACGAAGTTGAGGTTGACAGCGAGCAGCATCAATTCGATCGCCATCAACAGCACGATGAGGTTCTTGCGGTTGAGGAAGATGCCGATCACCGACAGCGCAAACAAAATGGCACCGACAGATAGAAAGTGGCCCAGTGTGATGGGGCCCAAAGTCACGGCACTCACGGCTGTTCTCCTGGAGTGATGACGGGATCGGGCAAATCGAGGGTCGGCTGCATCTTCACGAGCCGCACTCGATCCGCCTTGCGGGCTCTGACCTGCTCGGACGGGTTGGTGTATTTCGAATCCTTGCGTTGCCGCAAAGTCAGCGCAATGGCCGCGATGATGGCCACCAACAGCAACACCGCTGCGATCTCAAGCGGGTAGAGATACTGCGTATAGATCTCGATGCCAAGCAACTTGGTGTTACCCATCTTCACGTCATCAAGATCAGGCGCAGGTGCCGAACGCAAGTTAAAGCCAGGAATCAACACGGCTGCCATTTCGAGAGCAATGATCAGGCCCACCAGACCGGCCACCGGGGCATGTTTCCAAAATCCCTCGCGAAGGCTATCCGTGTTGATGTCGAGCATCATCACGACGAACAAGAACAGCACCATCACCGCGCCGACGTAAACCAAGATGAGCGCAATCGACAAAAACTCAGCTCGAAGCAGCATCCAGACGCAAGAGGCCGAAAAAAACGAAAGCACCAGATAGAGCGCCGCGTAGACAGGGCTGCGGGCGGTGATCACGCGAAAGGCCGCGAAAAGCATCACCGCCGAAAAGATGTAGAAAAGCGCAGGAATGGTGGTCATGGGTGTGTCTGACTTGCTACCGGTTCGCCGGCGGGCCGGCACGTGAGAGAACCGCGATGCCCTCAGCGGTAGCGAGCGTCAGCCTCCTTGTTGGCCGCGATTTCGGGTTCGTAGCGATCGCCGACCGCCAGCAACATGTCCTTGGTGAAGTACAGGTCGCCACGCTTTTCACCGTGGTATTCGAAGATGTGCGTCTCAACGATTGAATCGACGGGACAGCTTTCTTCGCAAAAACCGCAAAAGATGCACTTGGTCAAATCAATGTCGTAGCGTGTCGTGCGCCTTGATCCGTCATCGCGAACATCGGATTCGATGGTGATCGCCATCGCGGGACAGACAGCCTCGCACAGCTTGCAGGCGATGCACCGCTCTTCACCGTTTTCATAACGGCGAAGCGCGTGAAGGCCGCGAAAGCGCGGACTCATTGGCGTCTTTTCTTCCGGGAACTGAACGGTGATCTTGCGTTGAAAGAAATGGCGCCCGGTCAGCTTGAAGCCTTTGAGCAGTTCCAGCAAAAAAAAGCTGGAGACCAAGTCCTTGATGGGTGTTGCGGCCGACATGGATGCCTCTACTTCCAGATGTTCCAGGGGGACTGGATCCACAGCCCCACCACGACCAGCCAAACCAGGGTCAGCGGAATGAAGACCTTCCAGCCCAAACGCATGATCTGGTCATAGCGATAGCGAGGGAAGCTCGCCCGCACCCAGAGGAACAAGGTACAAATCAAGAACGTCTTGCCGAACAGCCAGAACCAGTTCCAGAACCACATCGACTGCACGATCCAGTCCGGCGTATTCAGCCCCACACTGGAAAACGAGATCGGCGCCATCCAGCCACCGAGGAACATCAAGCAAGCCAAGGCCGAGACCAAGATGATGTTGGCGTACTCGGCGAGGAAAAACATCGCGAACGACATTCCCGAGTACTCAACCATGTGGCCGGCCACGATTTCCGACTCGCCCTCCACCACGTCAAAGGGGTGTCGGTTGGTTTCGGCAATGCTGGCGATCACGTAGATCACGAAAATCGGGAACAGCGGCAACCAGTTCCAACTCAGAAATGTCAGGCCCATGTCGGCAAAGGTCCCGCGACCTTGCTGCTGAACGACATCAGTCATGTTCAAGCTACCGGTGACCATGAGCACCACCACCAACGCGAAGCCCATGGCAATTTCGTAACTCACCATCTGAGCCGAGGCGCGCAATGCGCCCAGGAAAGCGTATTTCGAGTTCGAAGCCCATCCAGCGATGATCACGCCGTACACCTCCATCGAGGTGATGGCCATCAGGAACAGCAGTCCCGCATTGACATTGGCAAGTGCCGCTTCAGGGCCAAATGGCATCACGGCCCAAGCGGCCAACGCCGGCATGATGGTCATCACGGGACCGAGAAAAAACAGTCCCTTGTTGGCGGCAGCCGGAACAATGATTTCCTTGAAGACCAACTTGACCGCATCTGCGATGGGCTGCAGCAGCCCGAACGGTCCCGTCCGGTTTGGCCCTGGCCGAATCTGAGTCCAACCGATCGCCTTGCGCTCCCACAGCGTGAGATAGGCAACACACAGCATCAGCGGGATCACCAATGCAACGATCTTGATCAGCGAGTAAACCACCGGCCAGGCAACGCCGAGCACAGAAACACCGAATGAGTTAACCGTCTCAAACATGTCGGAGCCTCAGACCTTGTCGAGCGTGACAGCGCCAAACATGGCGCCAAGACTTCGGGACTGAGCCGTCCCAGCACTCACACGGACTGCGCGAGCTGCAAGCGTCGGCTCAACGCGAACTGGCAGTTCGACCGACCACGGGCCCTGGGAAACGCGCACCATCACTGAATCCACAAGCCCCATCTGCGCGGCAGTGCTGGTCGATACGCCCACGGTGGGAAACGCGGCATCTGCCGTGCTCTGCAACGAGTCAGACCTGCGCACCAATGCATCGGTTTGGTAGATCGGCACGTCGGACACACGCTCGAGACCATCGACAGGCTCGGCAAGCACCACCGACTGACCACCCACCACGTTATCTAAACGATCGCGGATCGAACCTTGGTCGCCCAGTGCTTCCGCGCTCACCGCCTCGGACGTCTCGAAGTCGAAGCCCGGCAGGTTGAGCAAGTTACCCAGGACGCGCAAAACCTTCCAGGCCGGACGCGTCTCACCCAAGGGCTTGACCACACCGTGGAAGCTCTGCAGGCGGCCTTCGGCGTTGACAAACGTGCCTGACGTTTCAGTAAAGGGCGCGATAGGCAACAGCACATCTGCACTGTCGAGCGAAGCGTCGCGGAACGAGGTGAAGGCCACCACCATCTGCGCTGACTTGAGTGCCGCAGTGGCGGCGGCCGGCTGTGCAGCATCGCGGTCGGGCTCGACATTGAGCAGCAGACAGGCCTTCAAAGAACCTTGAAGCATCTCAGCCGCATTCAGCCCGCCAGATACTGGCTGCGCCCGTACCAATTGGGCACCCACTGTGTTTGCTGCCTCAGTGAGGTCGCCAACCGAGGCACCAGTGTGCTCCCCGATCCAGTT
>CANBSV010000023.1 GCA_947372225.1 Burkholderiales bacterium
GCGAGCTGATTGGCCTGGCGGGCCGAATCGGCCGACTGCTTGACGGTGCCGGTGAGCTGCTCCATCGACGAGGCGGTTTGCTGCAGGTTCGAGGCGGTTTGCTCGGTGCGGCTGCTCAGGTCCTGATTGCCCACGGCAATCTCGGCGCTCGCAGTGCTGATCGATTCGACCGAGTTCTGGACTTCGCCCATGGCATGGTTCAAGCGATCGATGGCGGTTTGCAGCGCGACGGCGGCCGGCGACACCACCCGCAGATCGCTCATGTCCAGGCAGATGCGGCCCTCGGCGTCGAGGCGCTCGACCATCTGGCTGAGCTCCAGGCCCTGGCGTGCATCGCGGCGCATGGTCAACGAGATCCAGGTTTCGAAGCCGGCTTGCACCACCACGTAGCCGGCGTGGAAAGCGACGGTCGCGAAGTTGGCTTCGGGCGTGCAGAACACGGGAAAGCCTGCCGCCTGCAGGCGGTCGAACAGCACGTGGTGCACGGCGATCACGCCGGCGCCCATGAGGATCGGACGCCAGTCCCTGTAGAGCAGCAGCAGCGCCAGCGACACGAACACGCCGAAGTGCAGTTCGGTGATGCCACGGCCGAGTTGCAACTGCAGCGCCACGGTCACCATCAGGCATGACGACAGCACCAGGCTCGACAGGAGGCTGCCGCTGCTGACGGCGTACGCGCCCAACGACACCAGTGCGATCGCGGCCACGGCGCCCAGCGCCAGCGGCATGCCGCCGTACTGGCTGGCGATCAACAGCGAGAAGGTGCAGCCCAGAGCGATGGCCGCCAGGATCAGCTTGTCAGCCGTGCGCCCGATCGCCCGGGGGTCGGCGCCGTTGGAGGTGGCGGGAATCGAAATCATCGTGGTCCGCTCCTGAAGATGTGGCTGGGGTCGATTGACTGGCAGCGGGGTCGGGCTGGGGCGCAGTGGTGCACGCCTCAATGCCTGGAGCGGCGGACCATGCTGCCCACGTCGAGGATGAGCGCCACGCGGCCGTCGCCCATGATGGTGGCGCCCGAGACGTCGTCGACCTTGCGGTAGTTGGCCTCGAGGTTCTTCACCACCACTTGTTGCTGACCGAGCAGTTCGTCGACCATCAAGGCCACCCGACCGCCGTCAGCTTCGACGACGACCATGATGGCCGGACCCTTGTCGACCTCGAAGCGCGGCACGTTGAAGATCTGCTCGAGATCCATCACCGGCATGTAGTCGCCGCGCACTTCCACCACGCGGCCGCTGCCGCCGATGGTCTTGATGGTGTGCTGCGAGACCTGGAACGACTCGACGACGGACGACAGCGGCAGGATGTAGACCTCGTCGCCGATGCCCACGCTCATGCCGTCCATGATGGCCAGCGTCAGCGGCAGTCGCACCGACACGCGCATGCCATAGCCCTCGGCCGATTCGATCTCGACCGTGCCGCCCACGGCGGTGATGTTCTTCTTGACCACGTCCATGCCCACGCCGCGGCCTGACACGTCGGTGACCACGTCGGCGGTCGAAAACCCGGGCTCGAAGATCAGGCCCCAGACCTCGGAGTCGGTCAGGGAGTCCGGCGCATCGATGCCGCGCTGGCGTGCCTTGTTGAGCAGCTTCTGGCGCGACAGCCCGCGGCCGTCGTCGCGCACTTCGATCACGATCGATCCGCCCTGATGCGATGCCGACAGCGTGATGGTGCCCTGCTCGGATTTGCCGTTGGCCAGGCGCTCGGCCGGCAACTCGATGCCGTGGTCGCAGCTGTTGCGAACCAGGTGGGTGAGCGGATCGGTGATTTTTTCGACCAGGCCCTTGTCGAGTTCGGTGGCTTCACCCTGCGTCACGAATTCGACCTTCTTGCCCAGCTTGGTGGCCAGGTCGCGCAGCATGCGCGGGAAGCGGCTGAACACGGTCGACATCGGAATCATCCGGATCGACATGACCGATTCCTGGAGGTCGCGTGTGTTGCGATCCAGGTTGGCCAGACCGGCCGCGAGCTGCTGGTACAGCCCGGTGTCGATCTGCTTGCTGTTTTGCGCCAGCATGGCTTGCGTGATGACGAGTTCGCCCACCAGGTTGATCAACTGGTCGACCTTCTCGACGGACACGCGCAGCGTGGAGGCTTCAAGGGCGGCCGACGCGGCCTTTTCGGGTTTGGCCGCTGCGGCACGTGGCGCCGCCGCCGGGGCACCCGACTGGGCGGGAGCCGCGCCGGTCGCTGTCGCGTCGCTGCCTGCGGATTTGGAGCCCGGCAGTCCGGGGGCATCCTCAAAGAAGCCGAAGCCCGGATCAGGCGGGTTCTCCACGGGAGGTGCCCCCGCAGCGCCTGCATGGAAGCCATAACCCGACGTCAGCGGCAGCAGCGAAATGGATTCACGCGATACGTGGAAAGTGAACAGATCCAGCAGGTCGCTGTCGCTGCTGGTGGTGACGACCTTGAAGCGCCGAATGCCGTCGCTGGCCTGACCACCATCGAGCGGCTCGATGGTTCCGAGATCGGGGATTTCCTTGAACAGCTCGACCAGGTTGTCGGCGTCGGCCGGGTTCGTCAAAGGGCCGATGCGCAACTCGAGACCGCGCGCGGTCCGATCGGTCGCGACGGGTTCGGGCTCTTTGGGAGCCACGACAACCGGGGCCGCGACCGCCTTGGCGGCAGGTGGTGCCACCTCACCGGCGCCCATGGCGCGGATCGCCGCCAGCAGCTCGGTGGTGTCCACTGGGTCGCCACCGGCACCTTGGTGACGCGCGAGCTGCGAGCGCAGCGCATCGCCGGCTTGCAGCAACACATCGACCATGGGCGCCGTGGGGGTGAGTTCGTGACGGCGCAGCCGGTCGAGGAGCGTTTCCATCTGGTGCGTCAACTCGGCGACATCGGCAAAGCCGAAGGTGGCTGCACCGCCCTTGACCGAGTGCGCGCAACGGAAGATCGAGTTCAGTTCTTCGTCGTCTGCCGCCTCGATGTCGATGGCCAGCAGTTGCTGCTCCATGCGCTCGAGGTTCTCGCCGGCTTCTTCAAAGAACACCTGATAGAACTGACTCAGGTCGATGCCTGCGCCGCCTTGGTCTGTATTCATGTCGCTCATCGCACTGGCTCCTTGTCGACTGCTTGTGTCTTTTGATGACGGTGTGCGCTCAGCGGAACACCTTCTTGAGGACCTCAAGCAGCTTGGCCGGATCGAATGGCTTGACCAGCCAGCCCGTCGCCCCTGCGCTTCGGCCGGCCTGCTTCATCTGGTCGCTGGATTCGGTGGTCAGGATCAGGATGGGCGTGGACTTGAACTTGGGGTTGTTGCGCAGGTTGCGCGTCAGGTTGATGCCGTCCATGCGGGGCATGTTCTGGTCGGTGAGCACCAGGTCGAAGTCACGGCTGTTCGCCTTTTCGAGCGCATCCTGGCCGTCCACGGCCTCGACCACCTGGTAGCCGGCGCTCTTGAGGGTGAATGAGACCATCTGGCGCATCGAGGCCGAGTCGTCCACGGTAAGGATGGATTGCATGTCTGTCTCCGGGTGTAGGGGGTTGAGCGTGAGCAGGTCAGAAGAGCTCGATCGAGCCGGCATCCATTTCGGATTGCGTGACCGGGTTGGGGCGCAAAGGGGCGGCTTCGATCACGCACGAGCCGTCTTCGTCGTCCTCGCCGAAGGCATCCTGTGCCAGCGTGTCGGCACAGCGGCGCAGCCGGCTGTTGGTGTGCGCAATCAGTTGCGAGGCCATGTCCTGGAACTGCAGCGCGATGACGGCTTCGCCAAGCTGCTGAATCAGGCCGTTGTAGGCCTCTGAGGCGTGTGGGTTGTCAGCCTTGGCCTGGAACTCGTCCATCAACGCAGCGATGCGATCGTTGGCATTGCAAAAGCGCGCCATCAGCGTGCCGCAGGCGTCTTCGAGCAAAGTGCTCAGGCGATCGAGGTCGTTGCTGGCCGTCATCAGGTGGTCCTGCAACTCGGCAGACACCAGCAGGGGCCTGGATGCCAAGCCGATCTCTTGTGTAGCGTAGTCCATCAAAGATGTTCTCCGTGAGTAGCGTTTGGGAGTCGTGCGCAGCCGCCGATTGCTTCGCGAATGGGCCACACCAGGCTCCAAAAAGCCTGAATAACGTATCCATTTTCGGCAGCCGGTGCGCGGACCTAAGGGCAATCACACGGGCAAACCACGGCCAGTTCTGCTGCCGGCGGCATACTCGAGCGATGTCGACCCAAGCCGCCGATCACCGCCTGCGACTGCTGCACCTGGAAGACTCCGAACTCGACCACGAGCTCACGCTGGCTCATTTGCAGCGCGGCGGTCTGGACGTGACGGCCCGCCGGGTCGACAACGAAGCCGACTTTCTCGTCGCGCTGGATGAGCCCTGGGACGTGATCGTGTCCGACTACAACCTGCCTGGGTTTTCGGGTCTGGTGGCGCTCGATTTGCTGATGGCTCGCGGCAACGACACGCCGTTCATCCTCGTGTCCGGGGAGATCGGCGAAGACACCGCAGTCGAGGCCATGCGCAACGGTGCCAGCGATTACCTGCTCAAGAACAACCTGGCTCGGCTGGTGCCCGCGCTGCTGCACGCGGTCGAGGCCAGTGAATCGCGTCGGGCGCGCATGCGTGCCGATCGGCAATTGGGCGAGTCGCAGCAGCGGTTGCATGAACTCGCGCAGCACCTGCAAACCAGCATCGAGAGGGAGCGCGCGGCCATCGCGCGCGAGATCCACGATGACGTGGGGGGCTCGCTCACCGCCTTGAAGTTCGACCTGGCTTGGATCGCCAGGCACTCCGATTCGAAGGAGGTGAGCGAGCGCGTTCAAGGTGCGCTCGAGACCGTGACGGCCGCCATCGAATCGAGCCAGCGCATCATGCTCAATCTGCGCCCTGCCATCCTTGAGCAGGGCCTGCTGGCCGCGCTGCAGTGGATGGCCGCTCAATTCGAGCGGCGCACCGGCATCGTGTGTCTGTTCCGCGCACCCGCCCAGGCTGTGCCCTTGGCGCCAGGCGTGCCGCTGGTGGCCTACCGTGCCGCCCAGGAGGCGCTGACCAACGTGAGCAAGCACGCTCAGGCGACTCAGGTATCAATAGATCTGTCCATGGCTGGAGGCGTGTTGTCCCTCGAGATCAGTGACAACGGCCGCGGGCTCAGCCCTGAAGACCTGGCCAAGGCCAGGTCGTTCGGCATACGCGGTCTGCATGAGCGCGCGCGCACCGTGGGTGGCTGGGTCGATCTGAGCAGCGGTGCGACCGGCACGACGATGATCTTGTCGGTGCCGCTGGATCGCAGCGGTGGCGCCGTTGATGCGGCCGGTGAACAATCTGCCGGTTCCCGGGAACAGGACGAGTGGGGAAATTCGTGATCAAAGTCATCTTGTGCGACGACCATGCGTTGATCCGGCGCGGCATCCGCGACACCTTGTCCGATGCCGCCGATATCCAGGTCATTGGCGAGGCGGGCGACTACGGCGAGCTGCGCAGCCTGATGCGCCATGCCGATTGCGACGTGCTGGTGCTCGACATCAACCTGCCCGGGCGCAGCGGCCTGGATGTGCTGCATGCCTTGAAAGAGGAGGGCAGCACACTGCGCGTGCTGGTGGTGTCGATGTATCCGGAAGACCAGTACGCCATCCGCGCTTTGCGCGCCGGCGCCTTTGGCTATGTGAACAAGGGCGGTGACCCGGCACTCATCGTGGCCGCCGTGCGCACGGTGGCGCAAGGGCGCAAGTACGTCACACCGGAAATCGCGCAGATGCTGGTCGAAAGCCTCACCACCCCGAGCAGCGAGATGGCGCACCAGAAGTTGTCCGATCGCGAACTGCAAACGCTGGTGATGATCGCCTCGGGCAAGCGCCTGTCGGACATCGCCGACGAGTTGATGCTCAGTCCCAAGACGGTGAGCGTCTACCGCGCCCGTGTGCTCGAAAAGCTGGCGCTTTCCAACAACTCCGAGATGACGGTGTACGCCATCCGAAACGGGCTGGTGGGCGGCGAGGCAGGCTGAGGCAATACGCGCCTCAAGCCCGCGGCTTCAGAAGCCCAGGCTGGCGAGCAGGTCGTCGACCTCGCCCTGGTTGGCCACCACGTCGGTGCGGCCTTCCGGGTTGATGACCGGACCCTGAAGATGCTGCTCGAGCTTTTGCACCTGTTCCACGGGTGCGGCCTGCACCAGCAGGCGAACCAGGTTGTCTTCGAGTTCGCTGGCCAGCGCCACCACGCGGGCGACCACCTGGCCGGTCAGGTCATGGAAGTCCTGCGCCATCATGATGTCGGTCAGGTGGCTGTCGATGCTCGCCGTGGCGGCCTCGACGTCGCTGACGAAATTGAGCACGGCACCCGTGGCCACGGCTTTGACCGGGTCGGCGACCAAGGCTGCTCCGATGCGCCTGGTTTCAGCGGAAATCAAAGCGTGGTCGGCCTTGGCCTTGTCGACTGAGTTCAGCACTTTGTTGGCTGCAGCAGCAGTCTTCTCGGCGATGTAGTTCAGGCGGCTTCGGGCATCGGGCAGGCCTTCTGCGGCAATCGACAAACTGGGCAGAACGCCCAATTCCTTCAGGGTGTCGTGAAGCTGACGGGTGATGGCTCCGAGTTGCGCGAACACCTCGGGTGATGCGCCTGGCGCATCGCTGTCGGGTACCGCAGCGGGCGGAGCCACGCGGGCTGGGGAGATGCCGTTCATTTGCATGATCGTTGTTCCTTCACGCAGCGGTAGCGCCGATTTTTTGCATGATCTTCGTCACCTTTTCTTCCAAGGTGGCCTTGGTGAAGGGCTTGACGATGTAACCCGAAGCACCTTCCTGGGCAGCGCGCACGATGTCTTCCTTGCGAGCTTCTGCCGTCACCATCAACACGGGCAGGTGCTTGAGCGAGTCTTCCTTCTTGATGGCTGCCAACAGGCCGAAACCGTCCATGTTGGGCATGTTGATGTCGCTCACGACAAAGTCGAACTTGTTGTTCTTGAGCATGCTCAGCGCGATGGCGCCGTCTTCTGCCTCTTCGGCGTTGTTGTAGCCAATCTCCTTGAGCAACCCGCGCACGATGCGGCGCATCGTGGAGAAGTCATCAACGATCAGGAATTTCATGTCGGTTTGTTGGCTCATAGTGATCCTCGCAAATGGGGGTGCGGTGCCGCTTGCCCTGTCTATCGGACTGCGGTCGCTGAAGTTGAGGTCGAATCCGCAGGGCCGGATGAATCGCTGAGCGAGGGATCTGCCCCATCGGACAGTTTTTCGAAGAAGCGATCTTCGGCTTCCCGGTTCATGACGATGATGCTGATGCGTCGGTTGGTCGGGCTCAGAGGGTCCTGGTTTTCAAGCGGATGGCTCGATGCCAGACCCTGCACACGCAGGACGCGCGCTTCGGGCAAACCGCCTTCGAGCAATTCGCGTCTCGAGGCGTTGGCCCGGTCGGCTGACAGTTCCCAGTTGCTGTAACCGCGCTCGCCATTGCCAAAAGGTTTGGCGTCGGTGTGACCCTCGAGGGTCAATCGGTTGGGCACATCGGTCAGGACATCGCCAATGATGCGCAGCAGCTCGCGCATGTAGGGCTTGACGATCGAACTGCCGCTGTCAAACATGGGCCGGTTGTTCTCGTCGACGATCTGAATGCGCAAACCCTCGCTGGTCATGTCCAAACGGATTTGCGAACTCATCGAGGCCAGGCGCGGATTGGACGCCAGCACGTCTTCGACGCGCTTTTTGAGCTCTTCGAGCCGGGCTCGCTCGGCGGCGCGTTGCTCGGCCTTCAGGGCCAGCAAGTTGATGGTGCGCTTTTCAGCTTCAATGTCACCTTGCTTGACCTGGCCGTGGGTCCGGGAGAGGTCTTCGCCACCGCCCTTGATGACGTGGGACGCATCGCCCGAACCGGATCCCCCACCGAGCGCCACCTTGAGCGGCGAGCCAAAAAAATCGGCCAGACCCTTCTTGTCCCCCTCGGTGGTCGAGCCGAGCAGCCACATCAGCAGGAAGAACGCCATCATGGCGGTCACGAAGTCGGCATAAGCGATCTTCCAGGCGCCGCCATGATGACCATGGCCGCCCTTCTTGATCTTCTTGATGATGATCGGTTGAAGCTTTTTCGAGTCGCCTGACATCGTTTCAGGTCCCCGTGGTGCTGGTGATCACTTCTTGCCCTTGACGTGCTGCTCCAACTCGGAGAAGGTCGGCCGATCGGTAGAGAACAGCACCTTGCGGCCGAACTCCACGGCCACCTGCGGGGCGTAGCCCTGCATGCTCGCCAGCAGCGTGGTCTTGATGCACTGCAACTCCTTCGATCCGTCGTCGACCTTTTGTTCGAGCAGACCGCCCAGCGGCTCGACAAATCCGTAAGCCAGCAAGATCCCGAGGAACGTACCCACCAGTGCCGAGGCAATCATGCCGCCCAGCACTGCGGGTGGTTGACCCACCGAGCCCATGGTGTTGACCACACCGAGCACTGCGGCCACGATGCCGAAGGCCGGCAGGCCGCCGGCCAGCCGGTTGATCGCTGCAACCGCCGCGTGCTCTTCGTTGTGGTGCGTTTCGATTTCGCTGTCCATCAGGCTTTCGATCTCGTGGGCGTTCAGGTTGCCCGAGACCATCATGCGCAGGTAGTCGGTGATGAACTCGACCACGTGGTGGTCATGACCCACCACCGGGTATTTCTTGAAAAGTGCCGAGTCGTGAGGGTTTTCGACGTCCTGCTCGATGGCCATCAGGCCTTCCTTGCGGGCCTTTTGCAAGATGTCGTACATCAGCGCCATCAACTCCATGTAGCGCGCCTTGCTGTACTTGCTGCCCTTGAAGCACGCGCCCAGGCCCTTCAGGCTGGACTTGATCACCTTCATCTGGTTGTTGGCCAGAAAGGCCCCGGCCGCCGAGCCGAAGATGGTGATCATCTCGAACGGCAGGGCGTGCAGGATCACTTCGATGTTGCCACCGTGGAAGATGAACACCCCGAAGATGCACACCATCGCGAGGCCCCAACCGATGAGTACGAACATGAATCTGGCTTTCGAATGGCGGACCCGCCGACCGGCGAATTCCGTGGCTCCCCAAGTATCGACGTCTTGAGGCGATGGTTAAGTGTGAAGCGATCCGCTTCGCGTTGATGCCCTCAAAAGCGGTCGAATCGTGGGTCAAACCCGCAAAAAAACGGGCCCCGATGGGGGCCCGATGGAACGTGCGCGGGGCGCACGACGAGGAGACAAAACCAGGAAACGTCGAACTCGATCAGCCCATCAATGCATCTGGATGCCGCCGGCAGCCTTGCCCTTGCCGGCACGTGCGGGCGGGTTGCACAGGCCGCACACATAGTGGCGTGCGATTTCATGGGGGTGGGTCACGAAGTGGCCCCCGCACTTGGAACATTTCGTCATCGTGAGCATGCCGTTGTCGATGAACTTGACCAGGCGCCAGGCGCGTGTCACCGACAGGAGTTCTTCGAGGCCCTGGGCCTGGATTTGTTCCTGATACAGCTGGTAGGCCTTGATCACGGTGTCGATCTCGTCCATCTCGGCGACCTTGTTGAGGTACTCGTGGATGTTGAGGAACAGCGATGAGTGGATATTGGGCTGCCACGTCATGAACCAGTCGGTCGAAAACGGCAACTGACCCTTGCTGGGCGACTTGCCTGCGACTTCCTTGTAAAGGCGCAGCAATCGTTCGTAGCTGAGGTCGGTCTCGCTTTCGAGAACCTGCAGTCGAGCGCCGAGGTTGATCAACGTGACGGCGCGGTCGATCTGCTTGGCTTCGGTCAGGATGCTTTTGGTGCGCATGATGGGCTCCCCTTGCTTGTCTTGTGGTTTGCGGCTCAGGCGGCTTCTTGGTGGCGACCCGCCATCAGGATGCTGGCGTGCAGGCGGCTCGTCGTTTCATTTGCAGCGCCCTTGCCGTGATTGGTCAGCAGGCCCCAGACCATGTCGTCGTCCATGCGGAAGCGGCACAGCAGCGTGTTGCTTGAGGCGATCTTCATCATTTGCGCTGGGGTCAGCAGCGCCATGAGCGCGGCGTTGTCTTCGCTGATGCCCAGGCGGTAGAGCGCTTGTTCGCGATCGCTGCGGATCAGACTTTGGGCGAGCATCAGGTAGGACAGATTGGCTTCGCGGATTTCGGTGAGGATCTGGTCTGCATTCATGGCGGTCTCCTGAGAGTGATCTATGCGGTTCCGGGTTTCGTTGGGGCTGTCGTTTGAATTCGTCTCAACGTGAAATGAATTGTGTTTGTCAGAGAAAGACGGTGACATCAGCCCATCTCTGTCGCTTAAGTCCTTCTTTTCCTATCCGTTGTGTCAGGCAAATTCCTACAAGCGGGCCCGCCGACATGTCGCACCGTGTCGAAAGTCGCAGCTCTATCATCCCCATTCATGCCCACGCCTGTCGCTCGCCTGCTGTCCATTTCCGCCTCGAGGCAAGCCGCCTTCTTCTGCGCGCTGGTGCTGGGGGGGTGTGCGGCCGCGCCGCCGGCACCTTCGGCCGTGGCGCCGGTGGTTCCGGTGCCTGCCGTGTGGGGCGAAAGCGCCGCCACGGCCGCGCAGTCCGGGTCACCGGTGGATCTGACGTCCTGGTGGCGGTCGTTTGGCGACGCCGCCCTTGATGGCTTGGTGAAACGATCTCTGGCGGCATCTCCCGATCTCGACGCCTGCGCGGCTCGGGTGCGTGCCGTGCGGGCGATGGCACGCGATGCCAGCGCGCGGTTGGGTCCGCGGTTGTCGCTGGTGGGTGCGCCGCAGCAAAACGCTGACGGGCGCAGCACCTACTTCCAAAGTGGGCTCAACGCCGAATGGAACGTGCCACTGCCGCAGCGGCAGTCGTCGTTGGCCGGACTCGCCGAGGCTGAACTTCAAGGCGCTCTCGCCGATGAGCAGGCGGCTCGCGCCACGCTGGTGGCCGAGGTGGCGCGCACTTATTTCGAGATGCGTGCGGCCGAACGGGATGAGCTGGTGTCGCGCCAACTGTCGGCGCTGGGCGATGAGCAAGAACGGCTCACTCGGGTGCTGTGGCAGGCGCAGCAGTTGCCGACAGCCGATGTCGAGGCCGCAACGTCAGCCAGCGCCCAGGCGCGTGCCGCGGTGGCCGAGCCCGCTGCCCATGCCGCGCAGGCGAGGACACGGCTGCGCATGCTGCTCGGCGATTTGCGTGCCGAGTTGCCGCCTTTACCGGCAGATGCGGCGCCGCCGGCACGTGTCGCGTTGGGGCTGACGGCTTTGCCGGCCGACCTGGTGCGCCAGCGCCCGGCGGTGCGTCGAGCCGAGCAATCGGTGCTGCGGGCCGCTCACGCGACCGGTTTGGCGCGTGCCGACACTCAGCCGCAAATCAGCCTCACGGGTTTGATCGGGCTGACGGCCGCCATCAGCGGTCCGGCATCAAGCTCGCTGCGAGGGGTTTTCTCGGCAGGGCCGGCGTTTTCGATCCCGTTGTTCGATGGCGGGCAGCGCGAAGCGAATCAGTTGGCACGTCACGCCGAATTCGATGAGGCCGCCGCGCTGTATCGCAAGGAGGTGCTGCAGGGTGTGGCCGAGGCGCAATCGGCCCTGATCCAACTCGACCTTGAGCGGCAGCGGGTGGCTGCGGCCAGCGCCTTGCAGGAAGCCGCGCAGCGACGCGCCACGGGTGCCGACGAGCAGGCCCGTGTCGGCCTGATCGACGGTCTGCAACGCGCCGACGCTCGTCGCGCCGCCCTGCAAGCCAGCCGCGCAAGTCTCGAGGCCGGGCTGGCCGAGCAGGTGGCTTATGTCGCCGTGTTCACCGCGTTCGGCGGCGCGGCTTTGCCGAGCGTGGCGCCATGATCGTCGCGCTGGCGCGCAAGACGCTGCTGCACGAATGGCGCCGGTTCCTTCCGGCAGTGGTGGCAGTTGCTTTTTCGGGCCTGTTGTTGATGGTGCAGGCCGCGCTGGTGCTGGGCATCTTTGGCAGTGCGGCGGTGTACATCGAGGCCTCCAAGGGCGATTTGTGGATCGGCTACCCCGGCACGCGCACCATCGAATTGGGCCGGCTGCTGCCGTCCGACACCGACATCTGGGTGCGGCTAGATGAGGCCGTGGACCGCGTCGAGCCCTACCGCTGGATCTACGGCGATTGGCGCGTGCGCAATGACCTGGGAGCTTTCTCGATGTACGTGTCGGGCATCGACACGTCGGCCGATGGGCTGGTTTTCGCCAAGGTGCTGCCGACCGATTTGCGCCGGCGGCTCGAGCAGCCCGACTCGGTCATCGTCGACGTGACCGATCTGGACAAGCTTGGCGTCGTGGTGGGGGATCGGCCACGGATCAATGGTCACGTGGTGGAGGTCGTGGGCTCGGTGTCGGGGCTGCGTACGCTGGGCGGCTTGAACATCCTGGCCTCGCTCGAGACGGCCGGGCACATCCAGCCGGGTGGAATGACGGATGACCGGGTCGCTTATTACGTCGTTCGGCTGCGTGATCCCGCTCAGCTGGAGGCGGCGCACCAGCGGCTCAATGTTCAAGGACGACAGCACGGCTTCCAGGTCTGGACGCGTGACGAGTTCTCCAAGGTCGTGACCCATTACTGGCTGCTCGAGACGGGAGCGGGTCTCGGTGTGCTTTTTCTTGCCGTGGTCGTCAGCCTGGTCGGCGCTGTCATCACAAGCCAAACCCTGATGGGCGCGGTGGCCGGATCGGCGGCCGAATATGCGGCACTGCAGGCCTTGGGCATCGGCATGGGCGCTTTGCGGGCCGTGGTGCTCGAGCAAGCGGCCTGGATAGGCGCGGCCGGCATCGTCCTGGGCACTTGCGGGGCGGCCCTGGCCCTATGGCTGGCAAAGCGTCACGATGTGCCGGTGGCCTTGGATGGCTGGGCATCGCTCGGTTGTGCTGCGCTGGTGTTTGGCATTGCCCTGGTCTCGGGATGGGCGGCAGTGCGTGCTTTGCGACGGGCTGATCCGGCCACCTTGTTGCGATGAGCGAACTCGTGACCTCTGGCTCCGATGCGGTGGTGTTGCGCGGCCGCAATCTGGTGAAGTCGTTTCGAAGCGGCCGCATCGAAACGCCGGTGCTGCGCGGACTCAGCCTTGAGGTGCTTGCAGGCGAGTTGACGCTGATATCAGGCCCATCTGGTTGCGGCAAGAGCACCTTGCTGGCGCTGTTGAGCGGGCTGTTGCGCCCTGACGCCGGTGAGGTCGAAGCGATAGGCGAGTCGCTGTGGTCCCTGAACGATCAGGCCCTCGAGCGCTTTCGCCTGAAGCACACCGGCTTTGTGTTTCAGGGCTTCAACCTCTTTGGAGCGCTCAGCGCGGTCGAGCAGGTGATGCTGCCCCTCGGTGCGTTGGGCTTCACTCGCAGTCAGGCCCGCGAGCGTGCACTGGTGGCGCTGGACGAGGTCGGCTTGTCGGCCCGCTCGGGGCTGCGGCCCGCCGAGATGTCCGGTGGCGAAAAGCAGCGTGTGTCGGTCGCGCGTGCGCTCGCCAAGAGCCCGAAGCTGCTTTTTGCAGATGAACCGACCAGCGCGCTCGACGCGGCCAATGGCCAGATGGTGGTCGACTTGCTGCATCGACTGGCACGCGCCCACGGCGCCGCGGTGCTGTGTGTCAGTCACGATCCCCGGGTCGTGATGCACGCTGATCGCGTGCTGTACATGGAAGACGGACGTTTGCTCGACGACACGCGCCCCGGCGCGTCCAAAGGACACCCATGATGAATGCATTCACCCAACGATTGGCTCTGGCCTGCTCGCTGGTCATCGCAGCCTTGCCGGGCTGTTCGCCGGCGGACGGTGCGGTCGCAGCGCCGTCCGCCGCGGCGGCGGCACAGGAGCGCTACGTTGCGATGGCGCGCGGCCGTGTCGATGTGCCCGGCGGGCTGTTGCGCGTTGCCAGTCCTCAGCGGGGGCTGATCCAGCGTTGGGCGGTTGAACCCGGCGAGGCGGTCCGCAAAGGTCAGGTGCTCGCACAGATCGATGCGCGCGAGGCCCGTTTGGCACTGGAGCAGGCCCAGGCCGAACAGTCCCACGCGTCCGCCCAGCTCGATGCGCTGCGCGCCCGGTTGCCGGCGCTGCGCACGCGCCTGGAACGCCTGCAGCAAGCTCAGAAGGCTGGTGCAGGCAGTGGGCAGTCGGTCGACGATGCGCGCGCCAGCGTGATCGATGCCGAGCAAGAGCAATCCGTTCAGCGCACGGCGCTGGCCATGATGCAGCAGCGCGTGGCTCAGGCATCGCAAACGGTGGCCACCACGACCATTCGCGCGCCGGTGGCAGGTCGGGTGGTCAAACGCATGGCCGAGGCGGGTGAATTCGTGGACGCCTATGGGGTGCTGGTGCAACTTCTGCCGGATGGTCCGCGGATCGTGCGCGCTGACCTCAACGAATCACTGGTCACTCGTGTCAAGGCCGGCATGCGCGCTGAGGTGGTCTCAGTGGCCGAGGGTTCCGCGGTTCATGGTGCGCGCGTTCTCAGCCTCGGCGACGTGTTTGGACCGCCCGGTGCTCCCGACGCCAGCGGTGGCGAAAACCTGGTGGATGCGCGAGTGGTTGAGTGCGTTCTCCAACTCGACGAGCCCGAGTTGCGTGTCGGGCAGCGTGTGCTGGTGCGCTTTTTGCCGCCTGAGCCTGCCAAGTAATCCGGACTTCCAGCGGAAGCGGGCCGTGCTCAGTCGTTGCGTGTGAAGGCCAACACGACGTTGGTCCCCCCGAAGGCGAAAGAACTGCTGATGGCCGCATGGAGATGAGGCAGTTGCTCTGCCGCGCCCAAGATGAGCGGCACGTTGCACGATGCATCCGGTGTCTCGCAGTTGGCGGTCGCCGGTGCCTGGCGCTGCTGAACCGTCATCACCGTGATCAGGGCTTCGAGCGCTCCTGCACCACCGAGCAGGTGTCCGTGCATCGACTTGGTTGAACTCACGCGCAGCGATTGCAGGTCCTCACCCCAGACCTGTTGCAAGGCGTCGCACTCGACCCCGTCGCCCACGCGCGTGGCGGTGCCGTGAGCGTTGCAGTAGGCAATGTCACGCGGTGCCAGACCACTGGAGCGCAGGGCATTGCGCAGCGCACGAACCTGGCCCTGAGCATCGGGCTTGGTGAGGTGTAGCGCATCGCAACTGACGCCGCTACCAGCGAACCGCGCACGCACCGGAGCCTGGCGAGCCAGCGCATGCTCGCGAGACTCAAGCACCAGCATCGCCGCACCTTCACCGAGAGCAAAACCTGTTCGGTGCACGTCGAAGGGTCGGCAAGACCGGCTGATGTCCACAGGGTCGGGCGTGGCAAGTGTCTGCAGGGCCTGCCACGCACGCACCACGCCGGGCACCAGCAGGGCTTCGGCGCCGCCTGCAATCGCGATGTCGATTTCTCCGGCGGAGATGGCCTTGGCGGCCTCGGCAATCGCGAGCGCTGAGGACGCGCAGGCCACGGTGTAGGTGTAAACCGGGCCTTGAGCACCCGCTCGAATCGCGACGTGCGCAGCCGGCGCGTTGGTCATGGCAGCGACGACGGTCAGAGGCGATACACGCTTGCCCAGTCGAGCCGCTTCATAGCCGTCTTCCAGCGCCGAAGCGCCCCCCATGCCGCTGCCGATGAACACGCCTATGCGTTCGCCGTTCAATCCAGCCGGCCAGGCGGCGTCAGCTTTGGCGAGTTCCGCTGCAGCCACAGCCATTTGGCTCACCCGGTCGACGCCGACGAGCTGGATCTTGCTGAACCAGCGATCCGGTGAGAAGTCTGCACTTGCTACGGCAGCGGGGGGCATGCCGTCACGGCTCCACAGTGAAACGGCCGAATGGCCTTTCAGAAGAAGGTCAAAAGCGCTCGAGGCGTCATTGCCATGCGGCGAGACCAGCCCAAGGCCGGACACCACCACATCGCGCGAACTCATTTGGGAGAAACGGAACCACGCACCTCGTCGACCACCTGCACCAGTTCGGCCAAGGTCTGCACGTTGGCACGTGACTCGGGGTAATCGATTCCGAAGTGATCTTCAATGTTGAACATCAGTTCGGCGAGTGCGAGCGAATCCAGCCCGAACTCGGAAAGCGGCTGGTTCGGATCAATCGTCGCCGGGTCGATGTCGTAGGCCTTTTGAATCAACCCCAGCAATTCGTTCATGGAGCTTGTCATGCGAGCTTTCCTGTCTGGGCGTCCGGTGGGGTGAAAGCGCCAATCGGTGACTTGGACGGTGTGGCCGAGACGATTTCGACGTTCTCGGAGACCGAATGTTCAATCCTGCCAGCACATTTCAACAGTTCTGCGGTCACTTGCTGGCGATCATTGTCAATGGTGATCATGTGAAACGAATTTTCAAGAACCACCAGCCGATTTGATCCACCAGCCGGCAGGGTATCGAAAACCCGGCGTACGCTGCCCACGGTACAGATCTCGTCTTCGGTCGACGTCATGACCACCGTGGGCGTGTGCAATTCGGGCAGCCGCTTGACCACATACCGCATGAGTCTTTCTGACTGATTGATGCCCCACAACGGCAAGGCGGACGGGCCCGCCGCGCTGGAGGCGCGTTGCTCCATGTCGCGCTCCACCCAGCGCCGTATTTTCTCATTCTTGATCCCGTAGGGTGAACGCTCCCGGATTGAAATCCAGCGATCAATACCGAGTACAAACCCTAGCTTTCGCCAACCCCACCAGCGATCTCGGGCCCAACCGTCGTAGCCAAAGCTCGGCGACATCATCACCAGGGACTGAACGTTGAATTCGCCCCGCAATGCCACGGCTGCGGCGACCATACCCCCGGTGCACAGCCCACCCAGAACGAAGGGTCGATCAACCCCAACCTGCTCATGGATGGCCTCGGCCGCCGCATCAACCCACTCCTGCCAACGGGTGAACCGGGTTCGGTCGCCTTCCGTGTAGCCCTTGATGTGGGGAATGATCAACTCCACACCACGAGACTGCAGTGGCAGAGAAATCAGGCCGAACTCGCGAGGCGTGCTGAGCAGACCGTGCAGCAACACCACCGGCAAAGGCTGTGCCCCTCCCGAGCGGGCAGGGCCCTTGCCGGCTTCTGGCTCAACGGACCCCACAGAGACCGCGGTGTCTTGCGCCACGCTCACGTCAGGCGCCCAACCCGAATCGGGGGTCAGTCCAAGTGCAGTGGGTTTTCATGGGCAAGTCTCGACAGGTCGGTGAACAAAAAAGCAGCAATGACCTCAGGTCGAAGGCTAACGCGTAGTTTAAGCGGTGTGAGACCCGTGATGGCTCGCGCTCGCAGGGAAACATTCACTCCCTGGCGGGTTGGTCGTGCCCGTGGCGTGCGAGTCCCCGTGCTCTTGGCCCCATCAAGAGAAGCCGAAAGGTCTGTTGCGAGCGAGAGCTTGCGAACTGAACCCGATAAGCCCTTCTTTTCCGGCTCAGGTTTGGCGACCCCCTCGGAATAATTTCCCCATGCGGCCCGCATTGGGCCTGGAGGGAGTTCTTGTGAGCCATGCGCCTGAGTTGCCCCGTGTGAACGCCGGGGGCACGTTATCCACCGGCCATGCTCTGGAGCAGGTCGGTGGTCCCGCCTTGGGCCGGATGTCATGGCCGCCGACGAACGTCACGCCGAACGCCGCGGGCCAACGCCTGCGGGTGGCCTGAGTCCTCGGGGCTCACAGGCAGATCCAGCAGCACGTCATGGCTCTCATCACCACGCTCATTCCTGCTTACAAGCTGGAGCACTTGGCTGAAGTGTTTCTCGGGCTTGCTCGGCAGACCTGCCGCGACTTTCGCGTCATCGTCGGCGACGACAGCCCCGATGGCGCCATCACATCATTGATTCGCGATGGCCATTTCCAATCGCTCACGAAAGGCCTGAACCTCTCGGTGGTGCCCGGCCCGAGGCATGCGCGCAAGAACCACGAGATGCTGATCGAGCAGTGGGATCGCAGCACTCCGTTCGTGCATTTGCACATGGACGACGACCTGATCTATCCGGATTTTTATCAAGCGCACCTGAAAGCGCATGAGTCCGGCCAGTACTGCGCCAGCGTGAGCCGCCGCTGGATCGCACACAACGACACGGCGCCGGTTCATGGCGTGAACCTGCCGGACTTTGTGACTTCCAGCCCGTTGCAGGCGGTCCCCGTTGGGGCCAGCGACGTGTTTCGCTCGACGGTGCCGCTTTGCTACAACTGGCTGGGCGAGTTCAGCAACATGTTGCTGAGCGCCGAGGGGCTTCGCCACTGGCCCCGTCCCGATACCCAGACGATCAACTACTACGGCTGGATGGACATCGGCTTCATCCTGAGTGCCGTGCAGCACCTGCCCGTGATCTGCCTTCGCGACCATCTCGGTGTGTTTCGCCAGCATGCACAGCAGAGCACTCGCCAGTTAGGAGGACCGGTCCAGCGCGTGGCGTTCATGGCATGGGCTTCGTATGCATTGCAGGCCTGGAAAGAACAGCGCATCACAGCCGCCCAGACCGTCAATGCCATCAAATTAACGGTGCGCGAATGCCTCGAGCGATTCCCTGAAGGGGACTCGCAAGTCGATCGATTCCTTGAGATCGTGCACACGCACGGCGCGAGCCTGCCTGCTCTGTATGACGCATTCAAAGTGTTCTGGCTGGCCTTGTTGGCCGACTCCGTGTCGTCCAGCCGTCCTCCTCAACAGGCCCCGCGCCCTGTGTCGCCAAGACCCCCGCGCATTCGCCTCATCACCGCCTAGGAAAACACCATGAGCGCAGAACGCCCCATTTACGTCACCCAGCCAGAACTCCCTCCGCTGGAAGAATTTCTGCCCTATCTCAAGGAGATCTGGGACAGCAAGGTGCTGACCAATGGCGGCCCGTTCCACAAGCGCCTGGAGGCCGAACTGGCCGAATATCTGGGGGTGCGGCACATCTCGCTGTTTTGCAATGCCACGATTGCATTGGTGACCGGGTTGCAGTCGCAACGCATCACCGGTGAAGTCATCACCACCCCGTATTCATTCGTGGCCACGGCGCACTCGTTGCGCTGGAACGGCATCACGCCCGTGTTCGCCGATATCGATCCCGAGACACTCAATCTCGATCCGTCGCGCATCGAGGCCGCGATCACGCCGCAGACCACGGCCATCATGCCGGTGCACTGCTACGGCAGGCCGTGCGATGTGGAAGCCATTCAGAGAATTGCCGACGACTACAACCTGAAGGTCATCTACGACGCCGCTCATGCCTTCGGCGTGCAAAGGCGTGTCGACGACCAATGGCACAGCGTGCTGGAAGCGGGTGATCTGTCCGTGTTGAGTTTCCATGCCACCAAGGTGTTCAACACCTTTGAGGGCGGCGCCATCATCAGCCCGGATGCCAAGACCAAGCAGCGCATCGACCACCTGAAGAACTTCGGGTTCGTCAACGAAACCACCGTCGTGGCCACCGGCATCAACGGCAAGATGAGTGAGTTCAACGCGGCCTTGGGTCTGCTGCAACTCCAGCACGTGAAGGGCGCCATCGAGCGACGTGCACGAATTGATGCACGTTACCGTGAAGCTCTGGCGGACTTGCCTGGCCTGCGTCTGCTGGCTCCGGCGCCAGATGCCACGCCCAATCACTCCTACTTTCCGGTGCTGGTCGAGGCCAACTTCCCCGTCAGCCGGGACGATCTGTACCAGCTTCTGCGGCAGCGCAATGTGTTGACCCGGCGCTACTTCTACCCGCTGATCTCTGACTTTCCGATGTACCGGGGTCTTCCTTCGGCCACCGAGGCCAACCTGCCGGTGGCCCGTCATGCGGCCGAGCAGGTGCTGTGCCTGCCCATCTATCCCTCGATGACCGACGACGAGCAGCAGCGTGTCATCGACGTCGTTCGCGAGGCCGGCTGTTCGCGCCTGCCCGAAAGATTGGAAACCGTTTTCACAGAGCCTCCGCTGCCTGTGGTCAGCGAGTTGTGCAGGCCCCAGGCGGCCTGAGGTTTCATTCCCCCACCAGGAAGCCATACGCCATGAACCCTGCCGATTTCGACTACGAAGAGCGGCCCAAGCAATTTGGGCGTGAAGACTTCTGGCAGCAGGTTCGCAGAACCGTCAATGGCCAACCCGTCAGCGAAGCGCAGATCAGCGTCATCGTGGAGCAGGTCGTTCAGGGCCTCGACCTGCAAAAAGGCGATGAGCTGCTCGACATCGGGTGCGGAAACGGAGCGCTGACCACGCGCTTCGAGCCTCATGTCGACCACATCATCGGGATGGATCGCTCGAGCTACCTCATCGACGTGGGCCGCGAGCACTTCGCCTCGGACTGCCTGAGCTTCGAGCTGATGAGCATCGAAGAGATGATCTCCAGCAGCGAGTTTCAAAAGGCCAACAAGGCGCTGCTGTACGGCGTGTCGTCGTACCTCAGCGATGAGTTGCTGCGCGCGTTGATTGCCTGGTACTTTCGTGGACACTGCGGTCAGTTGTTCATCGGCAACGTGCGCGATCGGCGTCACGCGAGCGAGTTCTACAAGGGCGAGCGCACCGACGACGAGTTGAGTGACCACACCACCTCGATCGGAAAGTGGCGCGAACAGTCGTGGTTCATCGAACTGGCCGATCAGCTTGGCATTTCCGTGCGCTTCATGAAAATGCCCGAAGAGTTTTATCTGTCGCGCTACTACTTCGACGTCGTTTTCAGCCGGGCTTGACGTCGGGCATCGATGATGGTCAGGGCGAAATGCCCGTGAAGGAATCCCCTTGAGCTACTTCACCACCATGAACCTGCCCGCGCCTGCGCACGGTCAGTTCCTGGATTTGCTGAAGCAATACGGGGACCGGCCTGACGCGGCGGTGCTCGACTTCGAGGCCGCCCTGCGCCGATTTTTTGACGTGCCGGCGGTGAGCACCTGGAGCAACTGCTTCACGTCCATTGCGTTGGCGCTGCGCCATGCTTCAGCCGGACGCGCACCCCGCGTGGTGGTCGCAGGCCTGGCTTACCGGCGTACCGCGGACATCGTTCTTTGGGCCGGCCTGCAGCCGCTGTTCGTCGACAACTCGGCGCACGATCTCGCCCTGGACTTGTCAGCGCTGCGCCGCACATTGAGCCGCGAGCCGGTGGGCTGCATCCTGGCGCAACACCCGATGGTTCATCTGCTGGACATCGAGGCGCTATCCGCGCTGGCCGATGAGTTTCAGGTGCCCGTGGTCTTCGATTCGGTGGAGGCCACCGGCGCGTCCTACCGGGGCCACCGCCTCGGGCGATTTGGCGTGGCTGAAGCCTTTTCGCTGCACCCGAGCAAGGTCATCAACGCCGCCGAAGGGGGCGTTCTGACCTTCGGCGATGAGGCTCAGTACCGACAGTTCGGCAAATCCATGACCGACCTGGGCCTGTGGGATGCCACGTCCGGGCGGCCCGCGATGTTCCAGCTGGAACCCTTGCACGCGGTGATGGGGCTGGCGTCCTTGTCGATCTACAACGAGGTTCGCGACCGGCATCGATCTCACTTCGAGCGATATCGCGACGGGCTGGCCGGCTCGCGCAGCTTGAAACTGGTTCAATACGACGGCGAAACAGACCCCAACTACAAGTCCGTCCTGGTGCAGATCGTGAACCCTGGTACCACATTCCGGTCTCGCTTGATGTCTCACCTGGAAGCGCGGCGAATCGGCGCGCGCGCCTACTACGCACCCTTGCACCCCTTGACCCAGTCCGCGGAGCTGCCGGCGGCCCGGGCCTTGGCGGAGCAGTACATGATCCTGCCCATCGGGCACAGCGTCAGCCTGACGGACATCGACTCGATCTGCGCTTGCATTGCCGACTTCGAGCGCCAGGCTGGCAGTGAACCCACGGGTGGTGTCCATGCTTGATTTCAAGCCGATCTTCGAGACGCACTTCTTCTCGAACCACCACGTGCAGGCCCAGCAAGCAGAAGCCCTGCTGGAAGCACAGCGACCGGGACAAGAGTGCGTCACGTTCTCCAGCTTTGCTGCCCTGGTCACCGCCGTGGCCGATGAATTGGCGTCGAAGGACACACCCATGGTGTGCGTCAGCTCGAGTGCCACGACCCGGCAAATGCTGCGGTCGCTCAATGTGTTTTTGCAGGCCAGCGCAAGGTTGCCGGTGGTGCTCGACCCCGGCGCGATCGATCTGCAACCTCGCGCTCAGGGGCGACCTGCAGATGTCTTGCTGCTGGCGCCAGGCGGTGCGCGGGCAGAGCTGTTGGACTTCACCGGCGTGCATCCGATGCTGGGCAGTGCCGGCGTGTTCGTGTCATCGAATGCCGGTTGGTGCGAAAAGGTCCGCTGGGCGCGAAGCTCCTATGGCCGGCGCGGTGCGGCCCAGGTGTCCATCGGCGCCAATGGCCGGTTCTCGGAGTTCCAGGCCATGTTGATCCAGCAAGCGCTGCAGCAGGGTTGATGCCGCCCGTGAACGAACTCGGTGGCTATGCGCTTTTCACGGCTGGCGCGTGGCCACATCACGACCACCTCGGCGTGGGAGGACCAGGCGTGGTGGCGCTCTCGCTCGCCCGTCATGCCTTGCGCCTGGCGCACGACACCTTGCGGCCGCGTCGATTGCTGTTGCCGCACTACACCTGCCACTCGATGAAGGCGGCCGCCGCACGGCTGGGCGCCGAGGTTCAGTACTACCACCTGGGCGAGGGTTTCATCCCGGATCTCGGGGGCGTGCAGGCCGGTGACCTTTGCGTCGTGAACAACCACTTTGGGCTGGCCGCGCTGGATGCCGCCTGGCAGCACGCGCTGGCCAGCGCCTCGGTCGCGCAGCGTCTGGTGGACAACACGCAGTCGCTGGACCTGGAGCGGCGATGGCCGGATTGCTGGAGCGTTCAGTCGCCACGCAAGTTTTTGCCGGTGACGGATGGCGGCATCGTCGTCTTGCCTGAGGACCAACCTGAATCGGCACTGAGATTGCCCGAGGCCACGGATCAGTCCTGGCAGCGCATGGGTTGGTTGTTCAGGGCCATCGACGAAGGCACCCGCTCCACCAGCTACGCCGAGTACCTGGCCTACCGGCGTGACCAGGTTCAAAACATTCCTGACGCGCTGGCCTCGCCCACCACGCGGCAGTTGCTGCAGGCTCTGGACGTGGCGGGCGTCATCCGTCAGCGACAGGCCCGCTTTGAGGACTTGCGTCACCGCTTGCCTTTGCACCCAAGCTGCCAACACCTGAAGCTGGCTGCGGGCTCCAGCCCGATCGGCTTTCCGGTGCAGGTGGCCGATGCCGCCCAGGCGCAGGTCAGGCTGGCGCAGCACCGCATCTTTGCCATTCGCTACTGGCCCGAGCAGGCGCACGGCGATCAGGGGGGCGATGAGCTCAACGCATTCGAGCGCAGCTGGCGGGATCAGACCCTGTTCCTTCCGCTCGATGGCGACTGCGACGAGGTCCAGTTGCAACAAGTGCACGACGTCATCTCCGGGGCTCAGCGATGAACGCGGGGTTTTCGGTCGGCATCATGCAGCCGTATTTCTTCCCGTATTGGGGCCACTTCGCCCTCATCGCCGCGACCGACCAATGGGTGGTCTTTGACGTCACCCAGTACACCCCCAAGACCTGGATGAATCGCAACCGCGTGCTGCATCCCACGCAGGGATGGCAGTACGTCAGCGTGCCGCTGCAAGGTGCCAGCATGGCCATCCGCACGTCTGAGGCCAGGCTGGTGGACCGTCAAGCCTGCGGCGAGCAAATCGTGCGTCAGCTCATGCACTACAAGAAGCGCGCACCCTTTTATGCGGCGACGATCGAGCTGGTCCGCGCGGCATTTGCGCAACCATCGGACGATTCGCTCGTGTCACTCAACGTGGCCAGCCTGCAGCACACCTGCGACTACCTCGGCATTGCCTTCAAGCCTCAGGTGTGCAGTCGCATGGGCCTTGATCTGCCGGATCAACTGGGCGCTGGCGACTGGGCGCCGACCATTGCCTCGCAGATGAAGGCGACCCGTTACGTCAACCCGGCCGGTGGCCGCGAGCTGTTCGACCCGGCCCGCTTCGAGGCTGACGGCATCGAGCTGGCCTTTCTCGAGACGGATGAATTCGTCTATCCGGTACCCGGCCGGCCCTTCGAGCCCAACCTGTCCATCCTGGACGTGATGATGTGGAACTCGCCGGAGCACATCCGCGAGGTGTTGAGCGCGCAGGCACGCGTGGTGCCAGTGGCCCGCACGCCGGTCTAGCGGTCTTGCAGGGTGTTGAGATCAGGCCGCGATGGCCTGGTCACAGGTGTGCTGTGCCTTCCCAAAGCCGAAAAACGGCTCGGCGATGTTGCACCCGTAGGTCAGCGCATCGTGGTCGGGCAGCACATCGGCGTGAGACAGCAGATCCCCGCCAAACCCGGCCGCTTCGAAATAGCGGCCGATGTCGGCGCCGAACAGGCGCACGTGGTCTTCCTGACCAAACAGGAGTTTGGCCATGTCCGGCGTGACGGGACCGTTCAGTTCGAGGGTTCGCACCAGCAGCGGTGAATAAGGCGTTTGCGCCACCACGGCGCCGCCCGGCCGCAGCACGCGGTGAAATTCGCTCAGCACCACGTCGGGGTGCTCAACGTGTTCGAGCAGGTGGTTGGCGATCACCAGGTCAAATTGCTCATCCTCGAAGGGCAGGTCCTGCGCGTCCATCTTTTGATGGTGCGGGCGCGTGGGATACAGATCCCCGCGCACGTATTGCGCCGGGCCGCAGGCCTCGATCAGGGGTTCAATCGTGCGTTCGGGCGCCAGGTGCAGCACTCGCGCACCGCTGAGCTTTTGCACCACGCCGGCAGCGTGCAGATACAGCCACAGGTGACGATCCCTGTCGTTACAGCCGCAAAGCGGACATTGGTAGTGAGCCAGATCGGAGCCGACCGTGCCGAGCATCACCATCAAGGGACCGCGCTGGCCCAGCAGTGGATGGGGCAGCCAGCGGTCCACCGCTCGATTGCACACGCAGCAAAAGGCGCTCTGGGTTGTGTTCATGGGGGGGGCTTTCGCGGCTTCAGTTGTGGACGAACAGCGTGCGGTTGACCTTCAACACGGTGGGTTGTTCAGCGCAGCTCAGAAGGTCTTCAAAGTAGGTGGCGTCACCGTCATGGCTCTTGTCGCGAAAGCCAACGCGCTGGGCCCAATCGGTTCGCGCGATGAAGCAGCCGATGTCCACCGACCCGCGCTCAGGGCGCGTCTCGAAGGGCATGTAGGACGGCTGCGGCCGGCAGCCGGGGTGGTCGTGGCTGTGGATCATGTTGCACATCGCAATGTCGGCTTCGTTGGCCTTCATGGGCGGCACCATGAGCTCGATGAATTTCGGGCAGTAGTAGTTGTCGTCGTTGGTGATCAGCACGTACGGGGTGTCGGCCATGCGGATGCCCATGTCGCGCAGGGTGTGGCCGTAATCGTTGAAACGCTGTTCCGTGAACACGTAATCGATCTGATCCGGGCTTTGCTCGCGCAGGCCTTCCAGGATGCCTTGCATGCGTTCGTCCGGACCGTCGTGCAAGACCAGCAGCTTGAAAGACGGAACGGTTTGCGTCAGCAGCGAGTGAACCAGGATGGGCAACTGCTGGTACCGCTTGTAGGACACGCACACCACCGTCAATTCGGGCTGGCTGTTCTTTTTGACGTGAATCAGGCCGCCAGACGCGCCACCCTGGGTGTGGGGTGCTGGGATGCCGTTCGAGGGTGTGGCCACCGGTTGCGGGCTGCCCGCGATGTACATCTCCTGCGGCAGCACCCCGTCCTCGGGCAGCCTCAGATCGGTCTGGAACGTGCGCGCGGCGGTGCGTTCACGGTCGGTGGTCTCGACCTTGCGCAGCGTCAGTCGCATGGCGACGGCTTGCTCGCGCGGGCAGGGCTGCATGGCCGCGTCGAGGTAGGTCGAATCGCCCATCTCGAAGCGGTGGTCGAACCAGCCCATGTGCCAGAACCCATCGGTGTAATGGCTCCACGAACTGGCGTTGAACTCGCGCACGTGCGTGGGGCCTTGCCACGCTGTGGGCGAGCCCTCGAGGGGCACTTCGATGTGCAGCTCGCCACCCACAGCCAGCAGGCGCAGGCAGTTGTCCATCAAGGTGGAAAGTTGCGGCACGTGCTCGAGCACGTTGTGGGCCTGAATGTGCTCCACGCTCCCGGGCTCGAGCAGCACCGGGCCAAGACTGTCCGACACCAGGTGCAGCGGCAGAGTGACCGGCGCTGACAGGTCGAGCAGCAGATCGGGGTTCGTGTGCTCGGCCACGTCGAGGTTGAGCCAGCCGGGCTGATAGGCCTTGCCAGGGTTCAGGTTGATGCGGTGCGGCTGCCACGGTGCTCGACTCGCACCGTCTTGCCACTGCCGATGGAAGCCCACGGCAAATGCCAGCAGGTCGGCGTAGGCCTCCACCGCATCGGCGCCGCGAAAGTGATCCAGCGCACCGCGCATCGCGTCGAAATAGGCCGGCGTGTTGAAGTCTTCGCGGAAGAACTGCTCGAGCTCGGCTTCACTGTTGATCCACAGCACGCTGTCTTCGAAGGCCGCGTGAGGGTTGGTGCGTTCGGTGCGCTCGGAGATCACCGGTGTGCCCAGCGACAGGCAGTGCGACACACGCGCCTGTTCGAAGCGGCTGCTTTCATAAAAGTGCACATTGAGCACCGCCTTGGCCTGCGCGATGTGGTGGTCGCGTTCCGGGCCGTACAGCGCGCTGTCGAACACCGAGACGTTGACGCCCAGGGCTTCGATGCGCTCGATCCAGGCCGCACGGCGCGGGTTCATGCTGCCGAAGAACAGCAAGTCGATCGGGCGGTCTTCCAGCGGGATGGGTTCGGCCGGAGTCAGATAGGGCGCGTACAGAAAAGGCACCAGCGGAACATCGTCCGTCGTGCGTCCGTAGCCGGCCAGGTTGTCGGCGTCGTAGTCGACCACGGCCGACGACGACAGCAGCGCGAGGTAGTCCGCCGACACGCGGGCGCCGCCCTCGCCGAGTTGTTCCAGGTTCACGAAGACGCAGGCATGGCGGCTGGTTTGTGCCGCATCGAAGCCCAGATGGGCACCAAACACGAAGTTGATGGCGCCGTGGCGCAGGCGGTTCTTGGCCAGTGTCACCTGAGCGCCGTGGCGGCGGAACTGGAAGCGGAACTGGCGGGCCTGGTCCAGAAAACCGAGCGAATGCACATAGCCCGCAGGCTGCACGATGCACAAATGGACAGGGGGCAGGGCGCTCATCGGTCGAACCTTTCGTCTGCGGCCATGTGGATGTCCGGTGGCGAAATGTTCGCGCAGCACCGCGCTCATCTAAAGCCCGATGAGCGGGACGTTTGGACGCCAAATGCCTGGCGTGGCGCAGCCCCGTCGGTTCAGGCGGCCGGCAGATGCTCGGGTGGCAGTCCGGCCACGGCGCGCGCCCACATGCACTCGTAAAGCGCTTCGATGTCGCGGGCAAAGCGCACGCCATCGAACAACGTGCTGGTGTCGCGTTGCGCTTCGATCTGCTGGCGCAGCGCGCCTCGGCGTGCAGGGTCGTTGGCCAGCGCGATCACTTCTTCGACGTAGCGCTCGCTGTCGTGGCAGATCAGCTGTGGCAAGCCGATGGTTTCGAGCAGGCTCGCTGCCACACGCTGCGCAAAGATCTCGCCCGTGAGCGTGACCACCGGCACACCGACCCACAGTGCCTCGCCGGCCGTGGTGTGCGCGTTGCACGGCCACGCGTCGAGGTAGATGTCGGCGCAGCCCAGGCGACGCATGTGCTCGTCGTGCGGCAGCAAGGGTGCAAACAGTAGCCGGTCGGCGGCAATGCCGCGCGCCCTGGCCGCTGCGAGCAAGGTGTCTTGCACGTTGGTGTTCCAGCGCAGCAGCCACAGCACGGCATTCGGCACACGCCTGAGAATGCTGCACCAGTGATCGAACACGTCGGCCGAAATCTTGTACGACTGGTGAAAGGCGCACAGTAGCAGCTTGTCGGCCGGCGCATCCCACTCGGCGCGATCGCTGGCCAGTGGACGCAGCCGCTGCGAGTCGTTGGACTGGTAGCAGTGCGGCATCTGCGCGATCTTCTCGCTGTAGTGGTCGGCCAGCGCGAGCGGCGTGACCACGCGGTCGCCGATGAAGTAGTCGACGTAACTCGCCCCGGTGGTGCCCGGAAAGCCCAGCCAGCTCACCTGCAGCGGCGCGGCGCGGTGCGCGGTGACCGGCATCAGCGTGCCGTAGGTGGCGCCCTTGGCGTCGATCAGGATGTCGATCTTCAACTCGCGGATGCGTTGCGCGATGGCCGCGGGCTTGAGCTGGGCCAGATCCTCGAAGTGCTCGCTGGAGGCCCTGATGCGCTCGCGCATCGGGCTCGCGTCATCCGGACCGGCAGAGATCAAGGTGACCTCGAAACGGCTACGGTCGTGGCTCTCGAGCATTTGCGCCATCAGCTGGCTGGTGGCGTGTTGGTGGAAGTCGGCCGACAGGTAGGCGATGCGCAAGCGGCCGCTGTGCGCTTGCGCGGTGCGACGCGGCAGCGGGTTCACGAACGAGGCGACGCGCAGCGCGTACAGCCTCGCGGCCTTGAGAAGCTCGAGCGGGTCGTCGCCCAGCACCGCGTGCACGAAGGGTCCGGTCTCGACGGCCATGTCGGCAGGTGCCGCGCGCAGTGCATCCTGCAGCCGGTGCATTTCCTGCGCGGCGGCCTCCCAGCGGCACGCCTCGCGCTCCAGGAACACCAGTTGCGCTCGCGCAGACAACTCGCTGGCGCCCAGCCCGATCAGCAGCGCAGTGCGCACGCACTCGGCGGCCTCGGCCTTCATGCCCTTGTCCTTGAACGACATGCCCAGATAAAAGTGCACCACCGCATCGTCCATCTTGAGCGCCAGCGCGTGCATGAATGCGGAAATCGCCTCGTCGTGGCGCTTGCATCGTTGCAGCGACATGCCCAGCGAGTGCCAGTGCGCGCGCTCGCGCGGCACATCGCAGGGCAGTGCGAGCAGGCAATCAGCAGCGTCGCTGGGGCGACCCATTTCCAGCAGCGCGTGAGACTCGAGCGTGTAGGCCAGAGCCAGCCCGGGGTACCGCCTTCGCAGCGCTCCCGTGCGGCTGACTGCCGCCTTGGGCTGTCCGGCGCAGATCAACGCATGCGCGGCGGCCAGGCCATAGGCCTCGTCGGGATGCAGCCGAAACGCTTGATCGAATTTCTCGGCGGCGTGCGACCAGTTGGTGCGATCGGCCAGCGACTGGCCGGCCAGCCAGCTGCGGTGGGCGCGGTCATGGACGGCGCTGCCGGCACGGGGCGGGGCGGGGTCGGGCAGATGGAGGGCCATGGTCTCGCGCGCCGCAAGACGGGCGCCGGGTAGTGTTTCGAAACCTCAGATTAAGTGCGACCGCCCGCGCGCGGTGGCCGGAAAAGCGCCACCCCTCGGTGGCATTTCAGACCGGCGGCCGATCGTGCTGGGCGCGCTGCCGCCACTTGGCAGCCGCGGCGGCGTTGCCCATGCTGTCGTGAAAGGCCGCCAGGTTGTGCGCGGCCAGATAGCTGCCTCGGCCACGAACGGTGTCGGCCAGTTCGGGACGCTCGCCGATTTCGATGGCGCGCAGCCAGGCTTGTTCAATCAGAGGCAGCCATTGGGCAGCCTTTGCCGGTCGTGCCAGCGCGGCGTCGAGCAGCACGTCGCCGAGGGTGAAGAAATAGTCAGGTGAATGCTGCCAGTGCGGCTGTTCGCGACCGGCCAGATCGAGGGCGAGTTCGAAGTGCCCGAGCTTCTTCAGTGTGAATAACAGGCGCAGCAGCAGATCGTGTCGCCACGAGGCGCCGGGTTCGCCGTGCGCCCACGCCGATTGGTAGTGAGGCAGCGCCTGCGTGAATTCGCCGTGCACCTCGAAGTCCTTGCCCAGCTGGTAGCTCCAATACGCATCGCCCGGGTGTTCGGCCAGCGCCGTGCTCAACAAGGTGCGGTTGCGCCCGCGCTTCGGGGTCAAGTGCTCTGGCAGATAACCGTCGTGACCGATGCGCAGATCGAGTCGCCGCCGCGGCAGCGTCGATTGCGGCTGTTCGTGGATGCGTCCGGCGTAGTTCACGCCGCGCGGCAGCAACCTTGGCAGCCAGCTGGGCGCGTGCTGCACGCCGCCTGATTCGTCCCGCACCTGACTGTCCACGCTGAGCAGGCCAATGAATTCGGGCGCCTGCGCACGCACCAGGCTCAGGGTCTGCGCGTTCGAGTCGATCCACTCATCGGCATCGAGCACGAGCCGCCAGGGCGTGTCGACCTGAGCAAGGGCCGCATTGCGTGCGGCCGAGAAGTCATCGATCCAGTTGAAGTGCGCCACACGGGCGCCGCACTGTTTGGCGATGTCGGGCGTGCCGTCGGTCGATCCGGTGTCGAGCACCAGCAGGTCGTCCACATGGGAGCGTGCGCTGCTCAGGCAACGCGCCAGACAGCGCGCTTCGTTGCGCACGATCATGACCAAAGCGATGGCGTGTGTCGGTGTCCCCATGGTGCGGTGATTGTCGGCGGCGCTGTCAGCGGTCTCAGGTCGGCAATGTGTGGAAAAGAGCGCACGGACGCTGGCTCATGCGTTGATCGACTCTTGAAAAACTTGAGCGAATTTCTTCAAGAAATGTTATGTCCGACAACTTAAGTTCATGCGCAGCGCCTCCGATAAATGTTCCAACGGGTCTGGAAACAGGGTCGTTGTCCGGTTAGCCGGCCCAAGTCGAGCAGACATCTTCAACGACTGCGAGACCACGGTTGACTAGCGCGGGTGGTGCCGGTGGACGGGTCGAATCCGTCTCGTGCACGGGTACAGGCAAGGGCAGTGAGGGGAAGGTCCCCGAACAGTCTGAGTTAACGCCGGCGGCTAGGCCGGGTCTTTACTAACTGACAGGAGAACACATCATGCCAATGAGCATCAACACCAACGTCAACTCGCTGAACGCTCAGCGCAATCTTTCAATGTCGCAGGGCTCGCTCGCGACGTCCATGCAGCGTCTGTCTTCGGGCTTGCGCATCAACAGCGCCAAGGACGACGC
>CANBSV010000024.1 GCA_947372225.1 Burkholderiales bacterium
GCGCAAGGTGATCGACACCATGCTCGATGAGCGAGCGCAGATGTCGTATGCCCGAGACCTGGGCGTGAAGATCGAAGACGTCGAGATTGAACGGGCTGTGCTCAACGTCGCAGCGCAAAACCAGATGACCATGGCTCAACTGCGGTCTCGGTTGATCGAAGAGGGCATGGACTACACGCGGTTTCGAACCAACCTGCGCGACCAGATTCTGGTTGACCGCGCGCGGGAGCGGGAGATGCAGATCCGCATCCGCATCACCGACGCCGACATTGATGCATTGCTCGAAAAAAGGCGGCAGCAGTCGGGCGGCAAGCCTGAGTACAACGTGGCGCAGATCCTTGTGTCCGTGCCCGAAGGCGCCACCGATGCGATCGTGAGCGAACGCCGGGCCCGGGCCGAGGCAGCGTTGGCGCGTGTCAAGGCGGGCGAATCTTTTGAAGCCGTGGCGCGCGAACTGTCCGAAGACTCAAACAAGGCGGCGGGTGGCGTTCTGGGCTTGCGACCGCTGGACCGATTGCCGGATGTGTTTGCCGAGCGAGTGCGCGACCTTCAGACCGGCGATGTGTCAACGACGCTTTTGCGCACAGGCGCAGGGTTCCATGTACTCAAGCTGCAGGAGCGGCGCGAAGTACAGGCCTTCTCGGTGGTTCAAACGCACGCGAGGCATATTCTGGTCCGTGGCTCGCCGCAACTCGATCAGGCCGGCGCTGTGCGTCGGCTGATGGAGTACAAGCGGCAGATCCTGTCAGGCGCCAGCACTTTCGAGCAAATCGCCCAGGATCACTCGGAAGACTCCACCGCCCAACAGGGCGGTGATCTGGGCTGGACCTCTCCTGGCACGTTCGTGCCCGAGTTTGAAGACCCCATGAATGCGTTGCCTGTCGGCGGAATGTCCGATCCGGTGGTGTCCCGCTTCGGGGTGCATCTGATTCGTGTGGATGAGCGGCGACAGTCTGCCCTTGACGCTCGGCAAGAGCGAGAGCAGGCCAGAAGTTTGCTGCGCGAAGAGCGTTACCCGGTTGCCCTCGCCGAGTGGAACAAGGAGTTGCGCGCACGCGCCTATGTGGAGTTGCGCGAGCCCCCGCCGTAATGCCAGCGGTAGACAAAACCGTGCGGCCAAACGGGTTGATGTGCGCGGGCATTGACGCATGAGCCATGTGGCGCGAAAGCGATTCGGGCAACACTTTCTGACGGACCGTGTTGCGATCGACGCGATCATCGATGCCATTCGCCCGGAGCAAGGCGATGCAATGGTGGAGATTGGGCCCGGCCTCGGAGCGATGACCTTGCCGCTGCTTCGCTACGTCAGCCCCCTGACCGTGATTGAGCTGGATCGAGACCTTGCCCTTCGACTTCGAGGCAACGGCGGCTTGAAGGTCATCGAGGCGGATGTGCTTACCGTCGATTTCCCAGCGCTGGCCGCAGCCGCTGGCCGCCGTTTGCGGGTGGTGGGCAACCTTCCCTACAACATCTCAACGCCCATACTGTTCCACCTTTTGCCTGCTGCGGAACACATCGTCGATCAGCATTTCATGCTTCAAAAGGAGGTCGTTTTGCGCATGGCCGCAGCCCCCGGGAGCAAGATTTATGGGCGGCTGTCGGTGATGCTGCAGTGGCGGTATGACATCGAGTCGGTCCTCGATGTGGAGCCAGAGGCGTTCGATCCGCCACCGAAGGTCCAGTCCGCGATCGTTCGGATGGTTCCTTTGCCGGCCCGGGGCGACATCGACGCCTCGCTGTTGGGCGAGCTGGTCACCGTGGCGTTCTCTCAGCGACGAAAAGTGCTTCGCAACACTTTGGGTCGTTGGTTGGATGGCCGGTCATTCGCCGGTCACTTCGATCTGCAGCGTCGCGCAGAAGAAGTGACCGTGAGAGAGTACGTGGATTTATGTGACGAAGTAGGGCGGGCCAAAGTCCTGCCAAAGTAGATCCGTAGCCCGCCGATCAACGACAGGTCACGCCGCGTTCAGCCACATCGCCGTGTCGAAAGCACTGCTCATCAGCGGCATATTCATGCCGAAGGTTGCATTGGCCGCACTCTTGGCGGCGGGTTTCGCTGGCTTTTCGGGGGTGCCGGGTGTTTCGGTAGCCCGCTCCCAAGAACCGAGTTCTTGAGAGCGGGCTACTGAAAAGAATAGAAGCACCTGAAGGGAATCTTCCGCTCAGCCCAGAAATCTGCAGCATCTCGGAAAACATCCAGCAACTGCTCGCGCGCCTCTCGATCGAAGCGCGGATTGTCAGGAAGCTGCTCAAGCACCACCACAAACCCAGGCTGCGATCCGGCCTTGTGGACCAAATCAGTCATGCAGTCGTAGAGGGCATCCAGGTTCTTGCCGAAGTGAACTGGGAACAGAAACGATTCCGCGATCGTGTCGAGAACCTCCTGCTTGGACTGCGCTGCCGTTAGATTGGCATAGAGGAAATGCTGGCTGGCATTTTCCGCGGCCAGCATCAAGTCCTCAACGCGGTACGCGCGGATCGACTGAACGATATTTGAACGGACGGTCTGCAAAAGCATGGACTCGCTCCTCCTTTGGTCAAAAAACCTTCGGCCTTTACTGAACGATCAGGCCGAAACTTGCGTAATGGTCGCCACTGTAAAAACAGGCTTTGGGCACTTGCGGCTTATCGCCGCCACAAACAATTCGACGCGCCCCCCTGTCGAGGGCCTCAGGTGTGGGCACCGTGTACTCGCGATAAAACCCTTTGGGCTTTGCGGGGAGCAACTTCTCACGGTTGGCGAAAACCGCCCCATCCTTCGCGAAGGGGAACGGCCCGCCCGACAGGATCAGGCTGTGAGTGAGTCTCGCCTCTGGAGGAAGTTCAGTCCACGCAACACCGATTCCTGATTCTTGAGGAGTTCGGGCGCCGGCCCAACCGGGAAGACAGATGGAGCCGATCAGAGCAAACGCAAGGGCGGCAGCTTGCGCTGACTTAACAATCCATCCACGAGACCCAGCGGGGCCTGACAGCAGCACGGGAATTCCCTAAAAACCCAATGGAACATGGTATCCAATTGGCCCAAAAATCTCAAGCCAGTCCCTCAAATAAGAACTGGAGCCGGCGCAAAAAAGTGCGCACTCACATCCGCGAGAGTGCTTTGAGCGCCGATCGTGTCTACAAAAAGATCTTCAAGGCGTCGGGGCGGGGTCTTTGCCAGGCAGCAAGTCGGATCACCGTTGAGCGTCAGCGAACCGCATTGGCGTCAGCGACGGTCAGGGCCGTCATGTTGACGATGCGTCGCACAGTGGCGGAAGGGGTCAAGATGTGTACGGGTTTTGCGGCGCCAAGCAGTACGGGTCCGATCGCAATGCCGCCACCGGCCGCAGTCTTGAGCAGGTTGTACGAAATGTTGGCGGCGTCGATATTGGGCAGCACCAGGAGATTGGCTTCACCGCTGAGGCTGCTGTCAGGCATCAGCCCTCGCCGGTAGTCAGCGTCGAGCGCGGTGTCTCCGTGCATCTCCCCGTCAACCTCCAACCACGGCGCACGCTTCTGTAACAGTGCCAGTGCCTCGCGCATCTTGACTGCCGAGGGCTGATTGCTGGACCCGAAATTGCTGTGCGACAGCAGCGCCGCCTTCGGGCGCAAGCCAAGCCGCAGCATTTCTTCAGCGGCCATGGCGGTGATCTCCGCCAATTGTTCAGCCGTCGGGTCGTAATTCACGTGGGTGTCCACGAGCATGACCTGACGACCGGGCAGCAACAGGCTGTTCATGCAGGCAAAGGTCTTGGCGCCCTCACGCAGGCCAATCACCTGCTCCACGTACTGAAGATGCAACGCGGTCGTACCCCAGGTGCCGCACAGCATGCCTTCCACCTCGTTCTTGTGCAGCAGCATGCAGGCAATGAGCGTCAGCCGCCGCCGCATTTCGATCTTGGCGATCTGCTCTGTGACACCCTTGCGCGCGGTGAGCTGGTGGTAGGTTTGCCAGTAGTCTCGGTAACGGTGGTCGTTCTCGGTGCTGACGAGGTCGTAGTCACGCTCAGCCTCGAGACGCAGACCGAACTTGGCGATGCGCGACGCAATCACGGCTGGGCGGCCGATCAGTGTGGGTCGCGCCAGGCCCTCGTCGACAACGATCTGCGCGGCTCGCAGGACGCGTTCTTCTTCGCCCTCGGCATAGGCGACACGCTTTTTCAGCGCTCGTTTGGCGAGGTTGAAGATGGGCTTCATCGTTGTGCCCGACGCGTACACGAAGCTTTGCAGCTTTTCACCGTAAGCGTTCATGTCCGGCACCGGGCGCGAGGCCACGCCCGAGGCGGCGGCGGCCAATGCAACAGCGGGAGCGATCTTCATCATCAGCCGCGGATCGAACGGCTTGGGGATCAGGTACTCCGGCCCGAAACTCAAAGTGGCTCCGGCGTAGGCTGCCGCAACGACCTCGCTTTGCTCGGCCTGTGCCAGCTCGGCAATCGCATGGACCGCAGCGATTTCCATCTCGACAGAAATCGTCGTAGCGCCCGAGTCAAGGGCACCGCGAAAAATGTAAGGAAAGCAAAGGACGTTGTTGACCTGGTTCGGGTAATCTGACCGGCCCGTGGCGATGATGGCGTCGTCCCGAACCTCTTTGACTTCCTCCGGCAGGATTTCTGGCGTTGGATTGGCCAGCGCGAAGATGATCGGGCTGGCGGCCATCGTCGCGACCATGTCTTTCTTGAGTACCCCGCCGGCGCTCAGCCCCAGGAACACATCAGCGCCTCGAATCACATCGCTGAGGCTGCGGTGTGGGGTGTCTTGAGCGAAGACGATCTTGTCCTCGTCCATCAGTGCCGGTCGGCCCACATAGACCACGCCGGCCAAGTCGGTCACCCAGATGTTTTCGCGAGGAAGCCCCAGCTTCATGAGCAGGCCCAGGCATGCCAGTGCGGCGGCCCCCGCGCCGGACGTGACGAGCTTGACTTGCTTGATGTCCTTGCCGGACACCTTCAGGGCGTTCAACAGGGCGGCACCCACGACGATGGCCGTGCCGTGTTGATCGTCGTGGAAGACCGGGATCTTCATGCGCTTGCGCAGCGCACGTTCGACATAGAAGCAGTCCGGCGCCTTGATGTCTTCGAGATTGATGCCGCCGAAGGTCGGCTCCAGTGCGGCGATGGTGTCGACCAGCTTGTCGAGGTTGCGCTCGGCCAGCTCGATGTCAAACACATCGATGCCCGCAAACTTCTTGAACAGCACCGCCTTGCCCTCCATCACCGGCTTGGCCGCCAGCGGGCCGATGTCACCCAAGCCCAGCACCGCGGTGCCGTTGGTGACGACCGCCACCAAGTTACCTCGAGAGGTGTACTTGTAGACATTGGCCGGGTCGGCGACGATCTCTTCGCAGGCGGCGGCAACCCCGGGCGAGTAAGCCAACGCGAGGTCGCGCTGGTTGACCAACTGCTTGGTCGGTGCGATCGCCACTTTGCCGGGGGTCGGAAACTCGTGATATTCGAGCGCGGCACGCCGCAGTTCGGCTTGTTTCACATCGTTGGGGGTGGTCATGTGGCCTGATCTCGCTGAGTGATGCGCTGCGGGCGCGAGGGGCGTTTGGGGCCTGTTGCAGCGGGTGGCTCTGCAACGAGCGCTTCACTACATGCCAGGCATGACAAACACAGGGTCGAATTGTAGGAGTCGACACCTTTGCAGGCCTACCCAGCCCGCTCCCTCGTTGCGCCAGCGCACCGACGAACACCGAGACCCTCATGAGCCGTGCGAAAACCATTTGACCCGCCGCATTCCCGCGGTCGCCGCAAGCAACGAAGAGAATGCGTCCATGTCGCTCGGCGAATTTGACCTCATCGCACGCTATTTCGACCGCCCGGTGCGGCGCGCCAGGCTCGGCATGGGCGACGACTGCGCGATCTTGGCCCCCCGGCCGGGCACGGAGCTGGCGATTTCCTGCGACATGCTGATTGAGGGTCGCCACTTCCTGTCGACCGTGGATCCCGAGCGGCTGGGTCACAAGGCGCTGGCGGTCAATCTCAGCGACCTGGCGGCGTGTGGTGCCGAGCCACTGGCCTTCACGCTGGCGCTGGCATTGCCACGGGCCGACGAGACTTTTCTGGGCGGCTTCTCTCGTGGTCTTCTGGCTCTGGCGGATGCCAATGGTTGCGAGCTGATCGGGGGCGACACAACGTGCGGCCCGCTCAACATCTGTATCTCGGTGTTTGGCCAGGTTCCGGTGCGAGCGGCGGGCACGAGCGCCATCTTGCGTTCGGGTGCGCGGCCCGGCGACGATGTGTATGTCAGTGGCACCCTTGGCGATGCCCGGCTGGCGCTCGAGGTGTTTCGCGGCAGCCTGTTGCTTGACGGCGCTTCCTTCGATGCGGTTCGCAAGGCGATGGAGCTGCCTCAGCCGCGCGTTGCCCTAGGGCTGGCCTTGCGGGGCGTGGCCAGCAGTGCCATTGATGTGTCCGACGGCCTGCTCGGTGACTTGCGGCATGTGCTGCAGCGCTCCGGCGTGGGCGCTGTGGTGGAGGTCGAAGCTTTGCCGCTCAGCGATGTGATGCGCGCGCAGCCCTTGAGCCTTCAGCGTCTGTGCGCCCTGAGTGGCGGTGACGACTACGAATTGCTGTTCACGGCACCATCTGATCGTGCGGCGGCGGTGGCAGCTGCTGGTGCCGCCGCGGGCGTGGCTGTCACGCGCGTTGGGCGCATCACAGAACGGCTGGAGAACAGCGACCCACAACCGCAACTCGTGGATGCGCTGGGGCTGCCGGTGTGGCACCAGGCACCTTCCTTTGATCACTTCAAAACATGAACGCACCCTCTGTTGTGCAGGCAGCCGCATCGAGGCGTCCGACGGTGCGGTTGCTGTTGAGCCATCCTGCACACGCGATCGCGCTGGGTTTCGGCAGCGGCTTGTCGCCTGTGGCGCCCGGCACCGTGGGCACGTTGTGGGCGTGGTTGGCTTACTTGATGATTCAGTCGTGGGTCGGTGTCGCCGCGATGGGCGCGCTGCTAATCGGCGGCCTTTTCGTGGGCTGGTGGGCTTGCACGGTCACGGCACGTGCCATGGCCGTGGCGGATCCCGGCGCAATCGTTTGGGACGAGGTGCTCGCGTTTTGGCTGATCCTGTGGCTCGTGATGCCGACCGGACTGCTCGGCCAAGCGGTGGCGTTTGCGCTGTTTCGATACTTCGATGCCGCCAAGCCCGGCCCTGTGGCCTGGGCCGATCGCCTCTTCAAGGGCCGCCGCGATCAGCCTATCGGTTGGGCGCAGGGCTTTGGAATCATGTTCGACGACCTGGTGGCTGCCTTGTGCACGCTGCTGGTGATCGCTGTGTGGCACAGGGTCTGGTCTTGAAGCGATTGGCCGCACGAGCATGAGCGAATTGCCCGCCGACCAACTCGCGGCTGTGGAGGACCTGGCCCATGCCTTGCGCTCAAGGGGGCTGCGTCTGGCCACGGCCGAGTCCTGCACGGGGGGCCTGATAGCGGCCGTCTGCACGTCTCAGGCCGGATCGAGCGAATGGTTCGAGAGGGGGTTCGTCACCTATTCCAATGAGGCCAAGACCGAACTGCTGGGCGTGTCTGCCGCGTTGATCGAGCAGCACGGTGCGGTCAGCGAGAGCGTTGCGCGCGCGATGGCCGAAGGCGCGCTGCTGAGATCCAATGCGCAAATCACGCTGTCGGTGACCGGCATCGCGGGGCCTGGCGGCGCCACGCCAGGAAAACCCGTCGGCACCGTTTGGTTGGCGATTTGCCGTTCAGGCGACGAGGCCGGCAGCCCGTTGCTCAACACCACCGCCTTGCTGTGCCAGTGGAATGGAGACCGCGCAGCCGTGCGCCGGCAGACGGTCTTGAAAGCGATCCAGGCAATGCTTGCAGCCTTGTCCTGACCCCGGCGCTACTCAGGCGTGGAGCGCCAATCGTGGCGGTACCACCACCGCCCGGCCGCGCGTCGCCCCAGTCGCCACCGAGGTGCTTTGCAGCACCATCAAAACCAAACGCTTCAGTCCGTCCCAGGGCTCCAGCGGCCAGTCTGGGTGCTTCAGGCCCTTGATCAAGCCATCACAGACTTGAGCAGCGTGCAGCAATTGCGCCAGGGCGTTTTCCGTGAACAGCGGAAGTGCCCGCTCGAACAGCCGCTCCTTGGCGCCCCACACCCGAGCCTCACGCAGCGCCATCGGCAGCGGTTTGCCAGAGGTCACGGCATCCAAGGTGCGCTTGAGGGCGCGCAGGTCCTCGGCCAGCGTCCAGTGCACCAGCACGGCCGCTTCGCCTTCAGCGCGCAGGCCATCGAGCATGCGCAGTGCGCGCGCCACCTGACCTGCCAGCACGGCCTCACCCAGCTTGAACACGTCGTAGCGCGCTACATTGAGTACCGCTGACTCGACCTGATCGAACGTCAACTCCCCGGGTGGGTAAAGCAGGCCCAGCTTCTGGACCTCCTGATGCGCAGCCAGCAGATTGCCCTCGATGCGGTCGGCGAAGAAAGCCAGCGTGTCCTGGCCGGCTTCGCCACCTTGAACCCGCTGCCCCTGCGCACCGAGCCGCTGGGCGAGCCACTGGGGCAGCGCACGCCGCTCAATGGGATCGATGCGGATCGACACCCCTGACGCGTCGAGTGCGGTGAACCAGGCACTTTGCTGCTGCTGACGGTCGAGGCGCGGCAACTGAACGATCGTGAGAACGTCGTCGCTCAGCGACTGGCAGTAGCGCTGAAGTGCTTCAGAGCCGTCCTTGCCGGGCTTGCCCGAGGGAATGCGGATCTCGATGATCTGCCGGTCGGAAAACAAGCTCATCGCCTGCGAGGCACCGATCAGGCCGCTCCAGTTGAAATGTGCGCCGGACACGGTATGCACCTGGCGCTCGGCATAGCCCGCCTGGCGAGCGGCCAGGCGTAGCGCGTCGCAGGCCTCTTGTGTCAGCAAAGGCTCGTCGCCCCACACGGTGTACAGCGACCGCAGGCCCTTTTGCAGGTGCGAACCGAGCTGATCGTGGCGCAGTTGCATCGACGTGCGTCTGGGCGTTTGCGATGGCGCTCAGGGGGCAGGCGAAGCGGAAAGCCGCCGGATCACCTGCATGACGATGTCCGACTGCATCGCCCGGAAGATGGCTTCTTCTTCCTGCTCCTTGGCGAGCGCGGCCGTCTCCGTGTAGCTCATGTCACGAGCCAGCAGCAACTCGGTGGCGGGGATGAGCTCTCTGCCTGCGGCGGTGCGCATACGGAACTTGAAGAGGAGCCTCAAGTTCAAGTTGCGCACCTGACCGGCGGCGGAGCTGCCGACGACGCTGTGCTCGCGCCGGTCTGACAGCGCCTCGAAAATCACTTCGGCCTGCGCCGCCGAATCAACGACCAAGGTGCTTCCGGTGGCGTTGATGTCGCGGCGCAGCTCGATCTCGAGAGGCGAATTGGGTCTGAACCCGCTCAACTGCACGGTTCGAAATGGCATCGTCGTGGGCCGACGCAACTCAAAGCCGCAACCAGTGAGCGAGGCGATGAGCAGCCCACTTGCCAACCGCAGACAGCCGCGGCGGCCTGGATTGACCATGCTGTACGTCGCGTTTGAGGGGGCGGTCATGTGCGGTCCTGTCACCTGTCAAAGCACCACGTTGACCAGGCGACCCGGCACGACGATGACGCGCTTGACGGGCTCTCCGGTGGCGAACTTCAGCAGTTCGGGGCTCGCCAGCGCCGCGCGCTCGATGGCAGCCTTGTCGGCCCCGGCGGGCACCGTGACCGAGCCGCGCAGCTTGCCGTTGACCTGAAGCATGAGCTCGATCTCGTCTTGCACGAGTGCCGACTCGTCGACCTCGGGCCAGGGGGCGTCGAGCAAGTCGCCTTGCAGCTCGGCGTAACCGAGCTCGGACCACAACGTCCAGGTGGCGTGCGGGCAAGCCGGATACAGCGTGCGCAGCAGAATGCCGAAGCCTTCGCGCAGCACCGCGGCCGCGTCGCCGGCCTTGCAGGCCTCGAGCGCGTTGAGCAACTTCATGCCGCCCGACACGACCGTGTTGTATTGCATGCGCTCGTAGTCGTGGCTGATCTGGCGCAGCACCTGATGCACCTCGCGGCGCAGGTCTTTGGCGGCGGCACTCAACTCGTTGGCGACAGGCGCGGCTTCCTTGAGGGTGACCGCGTGCTTGGCGCCAAAGCCCCAGACGCGCTTGAGAAAGCGGTGCGCGCCCTCGACGCCGGCGTCGTTCCATTCCAGGGTCTGCTCTGGCGGCGACGCGAACATCACGAACAGCCGCGCCGTGTCGGCTCCGTACTGGTCGATGAGTTGCTGCGGATCGACACCGTTGTTTTTGCTCTTGCTCATGGTGCCCACGCCCTCGTAGGTCACGGCCGAGCCGTCTTGCTTCAGCGCCGCGCCGGTGATACGTGCGCTCGCATCGTGCTGGATGTCCACCTCGTGGGGCCAGAAATACTCGATTCCGCCTTGCGCTGTCTTGCGCGAGTAGATGTGGTTGAGCACCATGCCTTGCGTGAGCAACTTGGTGAACGGCTCATCCACCGCAACCAGCTTCAAATCACGCATCACCTTGGTCCAAAAGCGCGCGTACAGCAAGTGCAAGATGGCGTGCTCAATGCCGCCGATGTACTGGTCGACCGGCATCCAGTACGCGGCGCCCTCACCGACCATCGCCTCGGTGTTCTTCGGGTCGCAGTAGCGCATGAAGTACCACGAGCTGTCCACGAAGGTGTCCATCGTGTCGGTCTCGCGCCTTGCGGGGCGCCCACAGGTCGGACACGGCACGTTCAGGAACGCCGCGTGCTTGGCCAGGGGGTTGCCCGAGCCATCGGGAATCAGGTCCTCGGGCAGCACGACCGGCAGGTCGGCCTCGGGAACCGCTACGGCCCCGTGCTTGTCGCAATGGATGATCGGTATCGGCGTGCCCCAGTAGCGCTGGCGGCTGATGCCCCAGTCGCGCAGGCGCCAGGTGGTCTTTTTCTCGCCCAGGCCGTGGGCGGCGAGCGCCGCGGCCACCGCATCCACCGCCGCCTGATGCGGCAGACCGCTGAAGCAATCGGAGTTGATGCACACGCCGCGCTGCTTGTCGGCGTACCAGTCTTGCCAGCGGTCGTGGCTGAAGGTTTCGCCATCGACGCTCACAACCTGCTGAATGTCGATGCCGTACTTCTGCGCAAACGCGAAATCGCGCTCGTCGTGCGCGGGCACACCCATCACGGCGCCGTCACCGTAGCTCATCAGCACATAGTTGCCCACCCATACCGCGACCGGCTGATGGGTCAGCGGGTGCTGCACGAAAAGCCCGGTGGCCACGCCCTTTTTGTCCTGTGTGGCCCGCTCGGCCTCGGTGGTGCCGCCGGCCTGGCATTCGGCGATGAAGTCGGCTACCTCGGGGTTCGATGCAGCAGCGAGCTGTGCCAGCGGATGTTCAGGGGCTACCGCGCAGAAGGTCACGCCCATGATCGTGTCAGCGCGGGTGGTGAACACATACAGGCGTCCCGCGTTGACGGGCGTGCCGTCCGCGCCGCGGATGTCGTGCGTGAAGGCAAAGCGCACGCCCTCGCTCTTGCCGATCCAGTTTTCCTGCATCAACCTCACGCGTTCGGGCCAGCCCGGCAGTTGCTGCTGCACCTGCTCGAGCAACTCGTCGGCGTAGCGCGTGATGTTCAGGTAGTAGCCCGGGATCTCACGCTTTTCGACCACTGCGCCGCTGCGCCAGCCCTTGCCGTCAATGACTTGTTCATTGGCCAGCACCGTCTGGTCCACCGGGTCCCAGTTCACGACCTGCGTGCGCCGCTCGGCGATGCCGGCTTCGAGCATCTTCAGAAACAGCCATTGGTTCCAGCGGTAGTAATCGGGCGAGCAGGTGGTGACCTCGCGGCTCCAGTCGATGGCCAGGCCCATCGACTTCATCTGGCCCTTCATGTGGGCGATGTTGTCGTAGGTCCACTGCGCTGGGGGCACCTTGTTTTTCATCGCTGCGTTCTCGGCCGGCAGGCCGAAGGCGTCCCAGCCCATGGGCATCAGCACGTTGTAGCCCTTCATCCGCAGATGACGCGCCAGCATGTCGTTGATGGTGTAGTTGCGCACGTGGCCCATGTGCAGTTTGCCGCTGGGGTACGGCAGCATGGAACAGGCGTAGAACTTGGGCTTGAGCGTGCCGCGAGCATCGCGGGCGTTTTCACTGACGCGATAAGCGTCGCGTGCGCTCCAGGCGGCTTGGGCCGCGCGTTCAACCTCGGTCGGCTTGAATTCGGGATTCATGAGGGGGCGCGGTGCGCTCGGGAACTTGGAGCGGGATTATAGGAAGCGGCCTGCCGATGACCGCCTGCGACGACTGGCCCGACCCGGCCGAATTCGAGCCGCTACCGGCGCCACTCAGCGCGCGGCCTGCGCCTGGGCGACGAACCCGATGCGCGCGAGCCCGCCCTTTTGCACGACGCCGATCAACTCGGCCACACGCCCGTAAGGCACGGACTGGTCTGCGCTCAAACGGACCTCAGTTTGCGGGTTGCGGCGAGCCGCCTCGGCCACGCGCTCGCCCAGCGCCACAGCGTCGAGCTCCTTGTCGGCCACAAAGAAATGCCCGGCCGGGTCGATCGACACGGCGATGAAGTCGGGCGTTTCGCTCGGGCGTGCTGCGTCGCTTTTGGGCAGCTCGAGCTTGAGGCTGCTGCTCATCAGCGGCGCCGTGATGATGAAGATCACCAGCAAAACCAGCATCACGTCGATCAGGGGCGTCATGTTGATGTCGCTCATCGGCTGCGGGCCGGAGGTGCGCTCGAGACGTCCGAAGGCCATGCGGATCAGCCCTGTGGTGGTGCCGCGGCGGCGCCGTCAGGGGCGGGCGCGTGATCGGACAGCATCTCGCGCAGGTCATGGGCAAAGCCCTCGAGGTCGGCCTCGCAGGCGGCCACCAGCTTGCCAAAGATGTTGTACGCCAGCACCGCCGGGATGGCCACGGCCAACCCCGCAGCCGTCATCACCAGCGCCTCACCGACCGGTCCGGACACCCGTTCGATGGTGATCGAGCCCGCCGCCGAGATGCTGATCAGCGCGTGATAGATGCCCCACACCGTGCCGAACAGGCCGATGAATGGCGCTGTGCTGCCGATGGAGGCCAGCAGCACCTGACCAAAGCGCAGTTGGGTCAGTACCGCATTGAGTGAGTCACGCAAGCGGCGTGTGAGCTGTGACTCGCGGCGTCCTTGCGCCTCTAAAGTCAGGGCTTCCGGCTGCGCAGTCGCCGCCGACAGCAAGGGGAGCAACGCTCGCTCTCGGTCGAAAGCCAGCAATTGCTCACGAGCTGTGTCCAGATTGCCCGCGGCCCAGAAGGCCGGTACAGCGCGGGCCAAGTCCGAACGAACCCGGCGCAGCAGCCAGCCCTTCCAGAAAATCAGCACCCAAGCGCTGACCGACATGAGCAGCAGCAACGCAGCCACACCGCGGGTGATGGCGTCGCCTTGATCCCAGAACTGTTGCAGGCCGGTCATGCTCTTGAAGCGCGGCGAACGATCAGGTCATGCCGAGCACGTCGCTCATGTCGAACAGTCCGTGCCCCCGGGACGCCATGAAGCGAGCGGCTCGCAGGCTGCCCTGCGCGTAGGTCGCGCGGCTCGAGCTTTTGTGCGTGATCTCGATGCGCTCGCCGGTGCTGGCAAACAGCACCGTGTGGTCGCCAACCACGTCGCCGCCGCGGATGGTGGCAAATCCAATGGTGGACGGATCACGCTCTCCGGTGACACCCTCCCGGCCATACACCGCGCATTGCTTCAGATCGCGTCCTAGCGCGGCGGCCACCACTTCGCCCATCTTCAATGCGGTCCCGCTCGGCGCATCGACCTTATGCCGGTGATGCGTCTCGATGATCTCGATGTCGTAGCCCTCGTTGAGCAGGCGAGCGGCCGTGTCCAGCAACTTCAGGACCACGTTGACGCCCACACTCATGTTGGGAGCCATCGTGATGGCGATGTGCTTGGCGTGGTCGGCAATCGTTGCCTTTTGCTCATCGGTGAAGCCGGTGGTGCCGATCACGACCTTGACGCCGTGCTCACGGCAAACCTCCAAGTGAGCCATGGTGCCGGCCGGGCGGGTGAAGTCGATCAGCACCTGCGCCTGTGCCAGACCGGCACGCAGATCGCTGGTGATCGTCACACCGCTGGCGACCCCAAGAAAAAGCGCTGCATCCTGCCCGAGCGCCGGGCTGCCTTCGACGTCCAACGCACCACTGAGGGCCATGTCATCAGCGGCGACCACAGCCTCGATCAGCACCCGGCCCATGCGACCCGAGGCGCCGGCGATGGCCACCCGCAAGGGGCCCGAGCGCACCGAGGAGTCCATCAATTCGGCTCAAGTGGTGGATAGGTTCGATTCGAAACGGCGGCCGCAGGCGCTGGTGCTGCCTCAACCGCGGCGACCGGCTTGGCCGGAGCCTTCAAGGCTTTGAGTTGATCTTCCGTGAGCGCGAGCTTCGGGATCTTGCTGTCTTGCTTCGTCGCATCGATCGAAGCGACGAACGCCACTTCGGTGGGAAGTTCGCCGCCGGTGTCGAGGCTCTTCAGACGCTCGCCGTCAAAAATTGCCACAACGCTGCGTCGCTGCGGTTCCGTGCCTTGCCGGCGGATGGTGAAAACGTAGTCCCAACGATCGGCATGGAACACGTCGGTGAGCAGCGGCGAACCCAGGATGTCGCGGACCTGATTGCGCGACATACCCGTCTTGATCTGCGCCACCTGCTCCTGTGTCACGACATTGCCCTGAACCACTTCCACCTTGTATGGCGTGACCAGCCCGGAGATCACGTCGAGGTTGGGCATGTCCGGCATGGACGGGATGGAATCGCAGCCGGCCAAGGCCCACCCAACACATACGAATGCGAGGCCCGAACGGACAGAAGATGGCAGGGTCATGGGGCTTGCAGCGCGCCGCAAACGGACGCTCTGACTCGATATGATCGAATGATTCTACCGGCAGGGTTCGGCACCTGAGCTGCGTGAGGGAGCCCCCGTGACACAAGCAGATGAACTCAAGAGCAGCGGACTGAAGGCGACGCTTCCGCGCATCAAGATCCTCGAGATGTTCCAGAAGACCGACCAGCGCCACATGGCAGCCGAGGACGTCTTCAGGTTGCTTCTGGCCGAGGGCTCCGACGTGGGTCTGGCGACTGTTTACCGGGTGCTGATGCAGTTCGAGCAGGCCGGGATCCTGTCTCGCAATCACTTTGAGACGGGCAAGGCGGTGTTCGAGCTCAACGAGGGCTCGCATCACGATCACATCGTGTGCCTCGATTGCGGCCGTGTGGAGGAGTTCTTTGATGCCGAGATCGAAACTCGGCAGAAGTCGGCAGCGCTGATCCGCGGCTTCGAGCTGCAGGACCACGCGTTGTCGCTTTACGCCGTGTGCACCAAGCAGGACTGTCCGCACCGTTCAGCCTGAGCGCGGCGCCGGGTAGAGCCCCTCAGTCCGGACCCCGTTCGAGCGCGCGTTGGTGGCGCTCGATGAATTCCTTGTACGTGTCGATGCCGCGCAGTTGCAAGATGGTGTTGCGCACCGCGGCTTCGACCAGCACAGCCAAGTTGCGTCCGGCATCCACCGCGATGACCACCTTGCGCACCGGCACATCGAGGATGCGCTCATAAAGCGGCTCGTAGGGCAGTCGCTCGAATTCGCGTTCGAGTGTTTCCTTGCGCACCAGATGCACGATCAGCTTGACGCGCATTTTCCGGCGCACGGCGGTTTCTCCGAAGATCGCCTTGATGTCGAGCAGGCCGATACCACGCACTTCAAGCAGGTTGAGCAGCAATTCGGGGCAGCGGCCCTCCAGGGCCGTTTGGGACATGCGGTAAATGTCCACAGCGTCATCGGCCACCAGGCCGTGGCCACGGGATATCAACTCCAGCCCCAGCTCGCTCTTGCCCAACCCGGACTCGCCGGTGAGAAGCACACCGAGCCCCAGGATGTCCATGAACACGCCGTGTCGTGTGGTGCGCTCGGCAAAGAGCTGTCCGAGGTAGCCACGCACGACGTCGATCACCTGCCCGGCCGATTCGGCAGTGACGAACAGCGGAATGGAGGCGCGTTCACACATCGCCACCAGCCGGTCCGGGGGCGCCTCGCCGTCGGCCACGATCACCACGGGCGGCTCCAGCGTCACGATGCGTTGGATGCGGCGCTCCTGATCCTCGGCCTGCGAATCCTGCAAGTAGGCGACCTCGCGGCGGCCTACGAGCTGCACCCGATAGGGGTGGATGTAATTAAGGTACCCGACCAGATCTGCCGCTGACTGCGCATTGCGCACGGCTGCTTCATCAAAGCGGCGCTCCGGGTGTGCGTGTCCGGCAATCCACTCCCATCGCAGGGCAACCCGGTGGTGTTCAAAAAGCGCTTCAGCGCTGATGAAACTGGGTTTCATGCGACCCGAATCCGTTGATCTGACGGCAATGCCACGTCGTGGATCAAGGCGTGGTGTCGACTCATGCCACCGACTTCAGCGGTTCCCAGTTGGCGATCAACTCATGCAACTTGGCGGCATCGGGCTCTGTCTTCAAGCGTTCGCGCAAATCGCGGTCGCTGAGCATTTCGGCGATCTCTGAAAGTATCTCCAGGTGCCTTTGCGTGGCCGCTTCAGGCACGAGCAGAAAAATCAGCAACGACACCGCCTCATCGTCGGGCGCATCGAACGGGATGGGCTGCACCACGCGGGCAACCGCTGCCAGAGGATTTTTCAGGCCCTTGATTCGACCATGCGGAATGGCCACGCCATGGCCGAGTCCGGTCGAGCCAAGCCGCTCGCGGGCGAACAGGTTGTCCGTCACGGTGGCACGCGCGATGGCGTGCTGGTTCTCGAAAAGCAGGCCCGCGTGTTCGAACACCCGCTTCTTGCTGGTGGCGTCCACATCGACCAGAACATTGCTGGCAGGAAGGATGGCGGCGAGGCGATTCATCGGGAATTCAGGGCCGGGTCTTCAGCATCGGCGGGCACGTTCGATCGCCAGATGTGAGTTCAATGAGGGATCAGACAGACACAACGCAACGTGGCGGATGATGGCACGGGAGCGAAACGATTGTGCACAGGGTGCTGCATTGCAGCAACGGTGCCGCCCGGCTCGCATGCGCGGTTGTTGCGCGGGCCACAAAAAAGCGGCCCGAAGGCCGCTGGGTTCTTGCCAAGTTGCGGTCAACCGGTCAAGGAGCCGTTGCATCCAAGCGCTTGGCCGCGACGTGGTGGTAGTCCTGAACCTTGGCTTTGTAACGACAGACCTGGCGATCAAGCTTGTCCATCAATTGATCGACGGCCGCGTACATATCCTCGGCTGAATGTTCCACAAAGATGTCCTTGCCTTTCACGTGCAGCGTGACCTCAGCCTTTTGGCGCAGGGCCTTTTCCCGCGGCTTTTCCACCGACAGCAGCACATTGATGTCGACCACTTGGTCGAAGTGGCGCGTGACGCGCTCCAGTTTGGTGAGCACGTACTCCCGCAAGGCTGCGGTGATGTCCAGGTGGTGACCACTGATCGTCAAGTTCATGGGAACTCCTTTCGCACAGATGACAGACATAGAGCTCGGCGATCAAGCCCGGGACGCCACCGTTAGAGCGACGCCCTCCGACCGACCGCGGACCCATCTTGCTCCCGAACTTCGGCGCGCGCAAGTTGGTGGTGTCAGGCGGCATCTCGGGCAGGGGTGGCCCTACCCCCGGTGCGATAATTTTTGGCATTCGACCGGCTGATTTCTCGATAGACATCCCCGCCTTGGCGCGCCCGGCGCACCGGTTTTGCTGGAGTTCGCATGCTCAATGTCTTCTCGTTGGCCCTTGGCCGGCTGGTTCAGGAAGAAATCGAAAGTCTCGACGCCCTGGCCCATGTGCAGCCGGTCTGGGTCGACCTTGACGCGCCGACCCCCGAGGAAAAAGGCTGGATCGCGCAGCACTTTGGCGTGACGATCCCCGACGACGCGGTCGACGATGACCTGGAAGAGTCCGCCCGCTTCTACGAGGAAGACAACGGTGAGTTGCACATCCGAAGCGACTTTCTGATCGACGACGACGAGAACCCGCGCAATGTGCGCGTGGCTTTCATCCTGTTTCGCAACGTGCTGTTTTCAATGCACGACGAGGAGCTGCCCGTCTTTCGCCTGCTGCGCCTGCGTGCGCGGCGCATCCCGGCGCTGATCGAGGACGCGAAGGACGTGCTGCTCAAGCTCTATGCGGCTGACGCCGAGTACAGCGCCGATGCCCTCGAGGGCATTTACGACGCGCTGGAAGTGGTGGGCCAGCGCGTGCTCAAGGAAGACGTGAATGACGCCGTGGCAGCCGAGGCCTTGTCGGCGATTGCCAAGGAGGAAGACCTCAACGGGCGCATCCGCCGCAACGTGATGGACACGCGCCGCGCCATCAGTTTCATGATGCGCAGCCGACTGCTCAACGCCGAGCAGTTCGAGGAGGCGCGACAGATCATGCGCGACATCGATTCGCTCGACAGCCACACGACCTTTCTGTTCGACAAGATCAACTTTTTGATGAACGCCACCGTCGGTTTCATCAACATCAATCAGAACAAGATCATCAAACTGTTCTCGGTGGCAAGCGTCGCGCTGCTGCCGCCCACGCTGATTGCGAGCATCTACGGCATGAATTTCGACGTCATGCCCGAACTGAAGTGGCACTACGGCTATCCGTTCGCCATCGCCTTGATGGTGGCGTCGGTGGTGGCTCCTTTCGTCTACTTCCGCCGCAAGGGTTGGTTGTGACACCCGGGGCGCTCCCGGGAGGGTGCTGAGAGCCCATGGACGACAAGTGGCTGATCGCCCTCGGGGCGCTGGTCGTGCTGCTGGCGGTGTTCGCCCTGAAGGTCTGGCACGCCAGTGGCGTGTGCGCCGACCTGAACGGGCGCTGGACCGACGGCGATTGCGTCTTCGAAGAAAGACTCGTGCGGTGAGCGCAGCGCCGGGCGTGCTGAAGGCCCTGTTCCGCGTGGCGTCGGCCACCACGCTGATGGTGCTGTCGTTCGCGATGCTCACGCCGGTGCTTGCGGTGCGGCTGCAAACGGCCGGCGAAACCGCGTCGGCCATCGGCCTGTTTGCGATGCTGCCTTTCCTGAGCATTGCGCTGATGGTGCCGCTGATGCCCTGGGTGTTTGATCGCATGGGCGTGGCTGCGGCCTACCGCTGGGGCCTCGGCTTGGAGGGGCTGGCGATCCTGGGCTATGCGCTGACCGATCACTACGCGCTGTGGTGCCTGCTGGCGATTCTGGGTGGCGTCGGGGCGGCGGCCGCCTGGAATGGCACCGAGGCCATGATCGCGCACAACGCTCCTCCCGAGCGGCGAGGCCGTTTCACCGGGCTGTATCAAACTGCGCTGGGCGGCGCTTTGGCGCTGGGCCCGTTTTTGCCCGGGTTGCTGCCGTTGTCGCCTCGGGCGCTGACGGTGCTCGCGGCACTGATGCCGGTCGTGGGCATTGCCTTTACGCTGGGCGGGCGCGTGGGCACCTTGCGGGTGAGCCATGAGGACGCTACGCCGGTCGGTCTGTGGGCCACGATGTGCGGCGTTCCTGGACTGGTGGCGGTGGCCTTTGCCGGCGGGGTGTTCGAGACGGGCCTGGGCGCGATCACCACGGCCTACGGCTCGCAGATTGGACTGACGATGGCCGCGGCGACCTCACTGGCCGGCGTGATCGGTGTGGGCAGTCTTGCCTTCCAGTACCCCTGCGGATGGTTGTCGGACCACCTGTCACCGCGCAGTGTCTTCAGCCTGGCCGGGGCCCTGCTGCTGGCCGCTTCTGCCGCCTTCGAGTTCGCTCCGGCGTGGGTGCCGCTGCTGTGGATCTGCGCCTTTGTCTGGGGCGCGGTGGGTGGTGCGCTCTACACGCTGACCATGATCCGCGTGGCACATGAGTTCGCAGCATCGTCGGCGATGGCCGGCACCGCGGCGATGATCACCGGCTACACCGTGGGCGGGGCGATCGGCCCGTCGTTCAGCGGCCTGATGCTCGATACGTTTGGCGTGACCGGGCAGTCGGTCTGGTTGAGTGCCCTCGGGCTGGCGGTGCTGCTGGTGTCGCGCCGCTTTTCGACCCGCGTGGGCCACGCCTGACAAGGCCCACCCCTGGAGGCCCCCGTGCTCAGCCGGGGGACAGGGTCAACGCCATCTGCCGCGCCATGGCCCGACCGCTCAGCCAGGCGCGCTCGATGCCATCGGGCGGTGCGCCGCCGATATCGCCGGCACGATGCCAGCCATCGCCACAGGCGCCCAACTGAAGCGATGCATTCCAGCCACAAGGCTCTGCCCGCGGGCCGGGCACTTGCGCATATCGCCAGCAGTGAGCCGCGGCATGCACGGGCGGCGGCGGGCTCACCCCCAGCGCGTTTGCGAAGGCCGCGGAGAGCGCCGAGATGACGTCGGCCTGCGCCATGGCGAGGTGATCTGCGCTCCACTGGGGCGTAGCGTGCAGCACCCAGCGGTTGGCGATGCCTTGCACCGCAGGCCGGCCGGCGCGCGCATCGTCGCGGTGCGCTCGTGCGAGCACTGCGGTCGGGTCCGTTGACACCCAGGCGGCAACGGGTGCCGCCCAGGGCTCAGCCCATGCCGCCATCACCGTCCAGCACGGCTCGCTGCGGGTGAGCCACAAAACTTCCGTCAGCGCCACGTCTGGCGCGAGCAGTGCGGCCGCCTGTTCGGCGGGCACCGCGACGGCCACGGCGTCGAAGTGACCCGCATCGAGTGTCCCGTCAAGCATGCGCAACCGCCAACCCGCCGGCGCACCGGGTTCGATCGCGCAAACATGGGCTTCGGCACGCAGGTTGAGGGTGGGCCGCACTTCGCCGGCCAGGTGCTGCGCCACGGCGTTCATCGACGGCACCCCGATCAGCTGGCGCGCGCCTTCAGCGGTGTCTGCGGCGATCCAGCCGGCGCGTTGCCACTCGAGCACCTGCGCGCCAAACGCGGCCGTGACCGCATGCAGGCTGCTTGCGCCGTGGTCGAAGGGGCCTGCCTCGCTGCGCCGCGTGGCGCAACGTCCGCCAGGCCCGCGGCTTTTTTCAAAGACCGTCACCCCATGGCCCGCGAGTTGCAATTCGGCCGTCAAGGTCAGCCCGGCGATGCCCGCGCCGATCACGGCGATGCGACTCACCGGATCGCCCCTCGGCGTGCGTGCCGGGCCGTCAGCGGTTTCACGAATTGGCCTGACGCTTGAGCCATCGCATCAGCACGCCCACGCCGGGCAGCTTTTCGTACAGCTCCTCGGCGGCGTCCCAGTAGTCGCGGTGCAGCGTGATCAGGCCATGCTCGCCGAGCTTCAGGTGCGACGCGCCGCGCACGGTTTGCAACTCGTTGCTGAAGCGCCGGAAGCGAAAGCAGAAATCCCAGCTCAAGAAGCACTGGTCGCCTTGCACCAGCACGTCTTTCACCACGAAGTACGGCGCGTCGAGTGCCACGTACATGTGGCTGAACACGCGCTGGATGTCGCCGATGCCGCGCACGTCGTTGAACGGGTCCTTGAAGACGGCGTCGGCCGCGTAGAACTCGCCCAGTCGTGCCACGTCAGCTGGGGTGAGCGTCTCGAAGGCCTCGACGATGCGGGCCACTCGCGCGTCGGTGCAGCGCGGGGCGTTGGGTTCGGTCATGGCGCGCTCCTACAGCCCGGTGGCCCGGCGGATGATCTTGAAATACGCAGCGTCGCCCAGCAGACCCAGCAGCTTCAGGAACCGCGTGAAGCGCTTTGGAAAATGAATCTCGAAGTCGCCCTTCGCCCAGCCGGCCAGCATCGCGCGCGCGGCCTCGCCGGTCGAGATCAGCGCGGGCATCTTGAATTCGTTTTGGGCGGTGAGCGGGGTTTCCACGAAGCCCGGGTTGATCACCGACACCCCGAGCCCGAGCGGCTGCACATCCAGGTAGAGCGTTTGCGCCAGGTTGATCAGCGCGGCCTTGGTTGGCCCGTAAGCCAGTGCGTTGGGCAGCCCCCGGTAGCCGGCCACGCTCGACATCAGGCTGATGTGCCCCGAGCGCTGCGTGAGCAGCACCGGCAGCACGGCGTCCAGCATGTAGAGCGCGCCAACGTAGTTGATCTGCTCATGGCGCAGCATCTCGTCCAGGTCAAAGGCCGTGGCGCGCATGGGCTTGTAGTACCCGGCGCAGTACAGCGCCAGGTCGATGCGACCATGGCGAGCCACGATCTGCGCGCTGGCCGCACGCATCGCCTCGCGATCCGTCGCGTCGAGTGCGATGCCCATGCTGCCCGGATGCGCAGCCTCGAAGGCCGTCAGCGCGCTCGCGTTGCGCGCCGACACCACCACGGTCGCGCCGCATCCGTGCAGCCGCTGGGCGGTGGCCAGGCCGATGCCGCTCGACGCGCCCACCAGCCACACGACGCGGCCGCGCCAGTCGGTGATCGGCGGGTTCAGTGACATGTCTGGCCCTGCGCGCTCATGGCTTGTGAAACGCCAGCGTGACTTCGCCCAGGCGCACGCCGAACTTGCTCATCACCGCCTTGTTGAGCATCACGTGTTCGTCGATCAGGTACATCCAGTCGTCGAACTGCACCTCGTAGGTCTTGCCGTCGACGGGCAACCTCAGCGTGTAGCCCCACTGAAAGGCATTGCCCGCGCTTTGCCCCTGAGCGGTGCCGACGACGTCTTCTGCGGTGCCGCTGAAGTGACCGTCGGCCAGCTGATGCAGCTTCCACACGCGGCGCTGCGTCTGGCCATCGCTGTAGACGAAGTGCTCGTCGAGCACGCCGTCGTCGCCTTGCCAGGTGCACTTCATGGTGACGACGAAACGTCGCACCACCTTGCCCGAGCGGTCGGTGAACAGCCCGTGCGCGGTGATGTCGCCGTTGAAATAGGTCTTCAGGTCAAGCACCGGCTTTTCCGCCGCGTAGTCGGCGGCGGTGGGCGAGGCGCAACTCGCCACCAAGGCGCTCGCGGCGAGGGTCAGACACAGGATCAGGCGTTGTTTCATCAGGTTTCCTGCAGGTGACGGATCAGCAACGTGTAAAGCAGTGCCGCGGCGGCGAGCTTCAGCAAGCAAGGCAGCACGCAATAAGCTGCTGTCAGCGCGGTCAGCGCTTGCGGACTGCGACTGTCGGGCGAATAGCCGAACCACGACAGCGCCGGCAACGCGATGCCGGCAGCCAGTGCCAGGTTGAGTTTGGTCGCGAAATGCCACCAGCCGAAGTACGCGCCTTCAGACTGCGCGCCATGCCCGGCACGCTGGATCACGCCGGCCAGAATGGCGCTGGGCAACGTCAGATCCGCGCCCAGTCCGAAGCCGCTGAGCGCGCAAACCACGGTGAACGAGGCGATGTCGCCTGCTCCCAGTCCGCTGGCCCACACGAACACGACGATGGCAAGCCCCATGCTGACGAGCCACGCGCGCTCCAGGCCGATGCGGTGCACCGCGCGCACCCACAACGGAATCGAGATCGCGCCCACCGCGAAGTAGCTCGCCAGAAACAGCGCCTCATAGGCCGGTGCTTGAAGCCGGTCTCGGATGAAAAACAGCACCAGCGTGGCAGGCACCGCGCTGGCGATGCCGTTGACCAGATAGACCGTCAGCAGTCGACGAAACGCCGGCGTGGCGAAGGGCAGCCCGAGCGGCACCTGTTGGCGCGGACCGCTGGACGCCGCCGGCCGGCTGGCCGCGCGCAGCCACAGCATGCCGGCCACCAGCAGCACCACGAACACGACGGTGGTGGCTGCCATGCCGGCCAGCGACGGCATGACGCTGGCGATCAGCACCCCGGCCAGCGCCATCCCTTCGCGCCAGGCCACGATGCGCGCTTGCTGTCGAGCGTCGCCGCCGAGCCGCGCGCCCCACGATTGGTGTGCCACGGTCACCACGCTGTAGCCCATGTAGGTCACCGCCAGCGTGCCGGCACACCACGCCAGCAACGCCGGCGTGCCGCTGACCTGCGGAAAGAACAGCGCGGCGAACCCGACCGCCAGCAGCATCGCCGCCATCGCCATCGCCCACCAGGTGCGCTGCGCTCCCGCGGCCAGCCAGCCATCGGCCGCGCGCCCTATCAACGGGTCGGCCACCGCATCGAGCAGTCGCGCACCCAGCAGCACTGCGCCCAGCGCCGCCAGCGGCACCCCGAAGTGCGTGGCGTAGTGGTTGGGAAGCACCACATACAAAGGCAGCGCCACGAATGCCAGTGGCAGGCCCAGCGCGCCGTAACCGAGCCCGGCGCGCCAACCCACCAGCGCGTCCATCACGCGGTGCTCGCCCGGCACCTCGGCGCGTGAGCCGCCGCTGTTGGCCCCCAAAAGGGTCGGCTCGTTCATGAGTCGCCCGGCCCGCCCGCGAGCAGCGCGGCGCGCAGGCGCGGCTCCGAGGTGTGCGGTGCCAGCCAGATGCCGAAGAACAGCCGCGTGAACTCGGCGTCGCGGACTTCGCCGGTGAGCTTGCCGTTGACGAAAAACCGTGTGGCCACGCCCGGCAGTTGCACGCCGGTCATGCGGTCGCCTTCGTTCACGTCGGGAAAGGCCAGCTGCATCGCCGCCAGCCAGCTGGCTTGTTGCGAGGTCGAGATGGCGGCGCCACGGCGCATTTCTTCGATCGAGCGTTCGGCGATCAACGGGCCGAGCAGCGAGCGGCCATATTCGAGCTCAAGGGCCAGCGGCTCCATCGAGAAGCGCGCCACGTCAAAACCGGGGCGGGTCCACAGCCTGGCGTCGTACACACGAAAAAGAAACCGGCGCAAGCGCCCACTGCCAAACAGCCGAGCCGAGGGCAACTCGCGCAGGACTTCGGGCGGCGGTGCGCTGGCGCTGGTCCCGCGCGATGTGGGCGGAGCCGATGCGGGCGGAAAAGCCTGGCACACCAGCGGCGCTGCCAGCAAGCCCAGCACACAGCGACGCGACGCGAGCGACCTTTCAGTCATGCTGCAAGGTGAACTGCACGACATCGGTATTGCCCATCGCAAAGGCGGCTTCACAGTAGGCCAGATAGAACTCCCAGATGCGCATGAACCGGGTGTCGAAACCCAGTTGGCGAACCGGCCCTTCCTGACCCAGGAAGCGCTCGCGCCAGCGACTCAATGTTTCAGCGTAGTCCAACCCGAAGGCCAGCTCGTTGACCACGCGCAGACCCGCGGTTTGCGCCGCTTTTCGAAACTCGCTGGGGCTGGGCAGCATCCCGCCGGGAAAGATGTACTGCTGGATGAAGTCGGTCGAGTTGGCGTAGCGCTCGAACATGTCGTCGCGGATCACGATGGTTTGCACGCAAGCCTTGCCGCCGGCCTTGAGCTGCGTCTTGAGCGTGCTGAAGAAGCTGGGCCAGTACTCGCGGCCGACCGCTTCGAACATCTCGATCGAAGCGATCGCATCGAACGGACCTTCGCCCGCGCCGACACTCAGGTCACGGTAGTCCTGCAGTCGCAAGTCGCCCGGCAGCCCTGCAGCGGCCAGGCGCTCACGGGCCCAGGCGAGCTGCTCGGTCGACAGGGTGACCCCGGTGACCGTGGCGCCGAAATCGCGCGCCGCGCACTCGGCCAGCGCGCCCCATCCGCAGCCGATTTCAAGCACGCGATCACCCGGCTTCAGCTCGCATTCGACCAGCGCGCGGCGCACCTTGGCCCACTGGGCATCGACCATGGGCCCGCTGCGATCGCCTTCGAACCACGCGCTCGAGTAGTTCATCGTCGGGTCCAGCCACAGCCGGTAGAACTCGTTGCCCAGGTCGTAGTGGGCGTGGATGTTCTTCTTGCTGCCGGCGCGTGAATTGCGGTTGAGCCAGTGCTTCACGCGGTACAGCAGCGAGCCCCACCAGGTGCCGTAGACCAGCGACTCGACCGCGCTCGCATTGGCCAGCATCAACTTGATCAGCTTGGCTGGATCGGGCGAGGTCCAGTCGCCGGCGATGAAGGCCTCGGCAAAACCGATGTCGCCCGAGCGCAGCGTCGCGCCGCACACGTTCCAGTTGATCAGCCGCAGAGACGTGCGGGGCAAGCCGCCGCTGGCATCGCCGAAATGCATCACGCTGCCATCTGGCAGTTGCACGTCGAGTGCGCCGTGCTGCAGGTTCTTCATGAGGCGAAACACCGCGCGGGCAGCCGCAGGCGCCGAAGCGGGCAGCGAATGGGAGGTCAAGGCAGAAGAGCTCATCTCGACAATTTTGGTGGGAGATCAATAACCGCAGGCGGCGGTGGGCTGTCAGCGCGTGACGAACTCGGCTGGCGGCGGCGGTTTGCGGAAGAACGGCACGCGCTTGACGGCCAGCCGCAACGCTTGCCAGTGGATGCGCGCGATCACGCCCAACGTCATCAGCGGCGTGCCAAAAAAGGCTTGCCGCAGCGAGCGTACCGACAGCGGCACGAGGTGTCCGCTCACGCTGGTTTGCAGCAGCGCGCCGTGCGCGTCGGCATGGTCGATGCGCGCGACGGTGCGCCCCACGCTGTCTTCAACCCGGCCATCGCCGGTCGCCGCTTTGCCGTGCAGGAAGCGGAAAACATACTCACCCGAGGCCTCACAGAACGGTGATACGTGGAACACCTTGGTCGCATGCTGCTCGCCGCCATAGGCCAGCTGCGCCCCGTGCAACAAGTAGCAATGCCGCTCGCCGAAGGTGTTGTTGACTTCCACGAGCACCGCGCGCAGCGAGCCGTCGCTGCGGTGGCAGTACCAGAAGCTGACCGGCTTGAAGGTGTGCCCCAGCACGCGCGGGTAGCAGTGCAGCCAGACTTCGCCGCAGGCGTCATCGATGCCTTCGCGCTGCAGCAGCTCATCCAGCCAGGCCAGGCTGTCGGCACGTCCGTCGCCATGATCGCGGTCGGCAAAGCTGATCAGACCGAAGCGGTTGCGCGCCAGCGAGGCGTGGGGTTTAGATCGCAGCGCACGCATGGGCAGCATCAGGAAGTACGTCGGGTACACGAAGTGGTTGCGTGCCGGACGCAGCCGGGTGTGTCGCACCTCGCCAAAGCCGATCAGCGGCGCGCGACCCTCCGCCGGGGACGACCACCAATGGGTCATGTGTCGACCGGCGTGTCCGAGGCAGCATCGGGCACGCCGCCATGAGCCCAACGCCGCCGCCAGCCCCCGGCCACGGCCAGTCCCGATGTCAGCCCGTCTTCGTGGAAGCCGTAGCGCGTCCAGGCGCCGCAAAACCAGGTGTTGGCCTGCCCTTGCAGCGACGGAACGCGGCGTTGTGCGGCGATCGCTGCCGCGTCGAATACCGGGTGCGCGTAGTCGTATTCGCCATGAATGGTGTCGGGCCGGGGCTCGCTCGTCGGGTTGAGCGACACCACCACCGGCGTTTGGAAGGGCAGCGGCTGCAGCCGGTTGATCAGGTAGTGCAGGCACACCGCGGTCTGTTCGTGCGAGTCGCTGCGTGAGCGCTCGTAGTTCCACGCCGCCCAGGCCAGCGGATTTCGAGGCAGCAACGCGGCGTCGGTGTGCAGCACCGCGCGGTTGCGGTGGTATCGGATGGCCCCGAGCACTTCGCGCTCGTCGCTCGAGGCATCGCCAAGCAGTTCCAGCGCCTGGTCGCTGTGGCATGCGAGCACCACATCGTCAAAGACCTGCACGCCGTCATCGAGGCCGATGTGCACCTCGTCCGATTCGCGCGAGCGTCGCACGCTGCGCACCGGTGTGTTCAGGCGGGCGTCGGGAATGCCGAGCAGCAGCCGCTCGACGTAGCCGCGTGCCCCGCCGCGCACCGTGAACCAGCGCGGCCGGTTGGTGATCTGGATGAGGCCATGGTTGTGACAGAACCGGATCATGGTGGCGATCGGGAAGCGCAGCATCTGATCGGTCGGGCACGACCAGATGCATCCGATCATCGGCAGGAAGTACCAGTCGCGAAAGGCGGCGCTGAACCGGTGCGACTCGAGGAAATCGCCGATCGACTGCGACCCGGCTGCATCGGCTGACGTTTCCAGGCCCGCTCCGTGCTCGGCCAGTGCGGTGGCCAGCCGGTTGAAGCGCATCACGTCGGCGAGCATTTGCCAGAAGGCGGGTCGAAGCAGGTTGCGTCGCTGTGCAAACAGGGAGTTGAGGTTGCTGCCGCTCCACTCGAGTCCAATGTCAGGCACCTGGACAGAAAACGACATGTCCGACAGTGCCGTGGGAACCTGGAGTTCGCCAAACAGCCGGATCAGGTTCGGGTAGGTGCGCTCGTTGAACACCAGGAAGCCGGTGTCCACGCCGTGCGTGCGGCCTTCCAGCGTGATGTCGACGGTGTGCGTGTGGCCACCGAAATAGTCGCCCGCTTCGAACAGCGTGACCTTCGATTCGGGCGCGAGCGCATGGGCCACCGACAGGCCCGCGATCCCCGAGCCGATGACCGCCACCCGGCGCAAAGGCTGG